>JBJEEE010000087.1:0-28006 GCA_051872775.1 Bacilli bacterium | reverse complement strand
ATAAGAATGTTAAATCGTCATGATGCGAAAGAAGATGTGGAAAGAAGACTAAAAGAAGATAGTATGCGATTTACCCCAGAAATAATGAACCTTGCTGATTTAGTAATTGATACAACCCCAAGTAATATTTATGATGATGCAAAGGCTATATATAGTTTTTATAAGAGGCAAAAATAATGAAGACAAGAAAAATAGATGCTTTTGTTGATTGTATGGTAATCTTTATCGTAAACTTATGCGTTATTATTTTTGGTATTTGGATTTCCGCAATCCCTCTAACCAAATCTAAAAACTTCTATATGAGCCATTTTGAGAATAATGAGGCTGCCATTAATCACTTGCAATCAGATCATATGTTTAAAGATTATGATCCACATGCGATTTTGGAAGATGTTGCGGAAATAACGATTGATTATTACTTTGGTAATAGCAAAGAGTATCAAGTTATGATTGATGGAACTCCTCTTTTTAATGAAGATGAAGTTAGACATATGAAAGATGTCAAAGATCTGTATGTGGGAGGACAAATAATTGCGGTTATTGCGTTTGTTTTGATGGTTGGTGGCTTGTTTTATTTAGCGATTCATTTTAGAAGGATTAGGAAACGCTTAGTAGTTGTCACATGCGTTTTTTATGGAGTGGTGATTCTCTTAGTAGGTGCCTTTTTCCTCTGGGGTTATATTAGTTATATAAATGCTCCTGAACTTGAGCGTAACGCTAATGGTTACTTTGTGTATGCTTTCATTAATTTTCATTATTTATTATTCCCTTTTAATCCTGATAAAGTTGCTCTTGCGACAGGTCAAAATGGATATGATATTTATACATTAACTAGAATTCTTGATGATAAGTTATTTATGGATGCAGGAATAATCATTGGTATTGTTACTTTTTGTGTTATTATTTTATGGTTTATCGTCATTATTGCTTTTTATAAATTACATAAAAAACTAGCTAAGAAAGTAGATGAAATCCATGAACAAGCTCGAATTACTAGAGAAACTATCCATTAATTATCAAGTAATCCCCATTGAAACTCATCGCTTAATGTTAAAATATAATCGAAACGGCGTCTTGATAATAAGATGTCCTAATAATATGAAAGAAGATGAATTGAATGATTTTATTAAACGTCATATAAGATGGATAAAAAATCATCAACCTTCATCTAATCCTAATGAAGTAACGCACCAAAATGAAAGGATGTACCTTTATTTAGGTCATCCTTATACTTTAAACACTATTGAAAGTCGTCACGAAGGTGTGTTTTTAAATCAAGATAGAAATGAATTAATTGTCTATGCCAACAATCTTCAAAATGTTAAATCATTAATAAAAAAATGGAAGATGGAACAATGTGAAATTATCTTTACCGAACTCTTTTATCAATGTTTTAAAGATATGGAACGTTACTTAGATAAATTTCCTCATTTAGAAATAAAACACTACTTGTCAAGATGGGGATGTTGCTATCCTAAAAAGAATTTAATAATCTTAAATAATGCATTGATTCATACGGATATTGAAATAATTAAATATGTGATATATCATGAACTTGCTCATTTAAAATATCCTAATCATCAAAAGGAATTTCATTTGTTTTTAAGATTGTTTTGTCCGAATGAAAAGGAACTAAGGAAACAACTAAAGAATTATACAACTGAATATGATTAGATATAGGTTCTGTAGAATCTTTTAAAATTTTATTAATATTATTAAAATAATTATTTACTACTTGTTGAGGTTAAAAAATCATTTTATTAACAATCAATCAATATTTAATTAACATAAACTTGGAAGAGTGTAACTAACTTTCTAGATAGTTGCACTCTTTTTTTATTTTGTTAGTCCGATAAAAGATTTTTTAACCATACAATATTGTGATAGTAGTTGATCTTTTTTTATTGTTTTTTTCAAATAGCATTTTAAAGGGATATAATTCGACAAAAGGAAGAAAAATAAGATTATTTGATATAAATAATAGATTAGTAACTAAAAAAATCTAAAGATAAAAAAAGATGATAAAGTTGAAATATAGCATAAATTGAAAAAAAGTGTCAACAATGAGATAAAAAGAAAGAACATAATCGAAAAGATAAAGTTAAAAATTATTTACGAATTTGTGCATATTTGTTAAATTATAAGGGCAAACATCAAGTAAACAAAAATGTTGTCAAGAAAGGTGGAATAATAATGACAAGTACACTTGAGAAAATTAAAAGGTCAACTGTGACCATTAATGAACTATCCCAATTTTTAAAAAGGAAGCGTTTAGAATTAGGTTTAAAGTTAGAAGATTTATGTAGTGGTATTTGTAGTAGTAGTTATCTAAGTAGAATTGAAAACAGTATTGTTGAAGTAAATTCCTCATATTATCAAGCGTTGTTTGAACGAATGAATATTAATTATGAAGAATTAAAAAAAGAACGTAGTCGAAATTTATATCATGAGATTATCCAAGCCTATTTCAGACAGAACACTCAATTAGTAGAAGAACTAGTAGAGCATGCTTTAAGTTCTAAAAGTTATGTGGAAACGGAAATTGATTTAATGCTTTTATTTCTTAATATTATTACGCATAAATTTGATGAAGCCCGAGACTTAATAATTAAATTAGATGATATCAGTGAGAACTTTTCAAGTACAGAGTTGCTATTTTATCTTTATGCTTGTGCACTCTATAGTTATTCAACTAATCAAAATAAAAAAGCCTATCAACAAATCTTAATTCTTACCGCAATCCAGTATGAAGACACGATGTTAGAGTGTGCTATTTATGATTTAGCTATTAAGGTTATGTATATGGTTGGTCAGTTTAATCAATGTCTGAAGTTTTATTACTATTTAAAACAGATTGCTATCCAGCCTTTATTAAACATAAGTTTATGTATCAATGGATTAATAGTTAAAACAATTGACTCAAATATTGACTATGATTTAAATCTTTGTGAGTTTAATGAGATTGTTAAGTATTTGGATTTAGAAAATGAACATAATAAAACAATACATTTATATTTATTAGGGAAAATCTATTATGATAATGGATTGTATTCGGATGTTTATCATCTTTTAATAAATAATATCTTAAGTGCAAAGATATCATCATTATTAGTAGCTGTTTGTTTCCATCTATATGATCATGAAGTTATTAATAATATAATTAAAAAAGTTACGTCATATCCATTTACAAAATACGATAAAGTATATCAAGATTATGTTAAGTATATGGTAATGATGTTTAATGGGGAAAGCGACTATACCTTATTTAATTATCTTCGTAATATTCTATTTGTAGAAACTTACTTCTACGATGATTTTTTGATGGAGCAGTTTGAGAATCAGTATCTTGAAAGAGCAATTGGATCATCTAAATATAAAGAAGGACTAAGATATCTCATTCGAAAAAAACAGATGAGTAAGCACGAACGACTCAAATAAAGAATATTTAATCTATTAAAGTAATTTTTAAAAGTAAAATGCCAAAAAAGATGAAAAATACAACAAAATATGATAGAATATAATAGAAAGGTGCGACTAATATGAAATCATATTTTGATCAATTTAACAAAAAGTATTTACCTGATAATATAGAGGTGCTTGAACAATACGCACTAGATAATCATGTTCCTATTATTATGAAAGATTCCCTTATGGTTATTTTAAATTTATTGTCTTTTATTAAGCCTACGAGAATTCTTGAAATTGGAACAGCTATTGGATATTCTAGTATATGTATGGCATATAGTACAAACGCAATTATTGATACAATTGAACGAGATGATAAAATGTATCAATTGGCTTTAAATAATATTAAAAACTATAAACTTGAAAATAAGATTAACGTCTTTTTTGATGATGCTTTACAAATTGATTTAAGTTTATTAAATAATTATGATGTCATCTTTATTGATGCGGCTAAAGCCCAAAACATTAAATTTTTTGAAAAATTTTCGCCTTTATTAAGGGAAAATGGCATAATTATTACGGATAATCTCTATTTTCATGGTACTATTACTGATTTAGACAATGTATCGAAAAACGTAAGGAAGATGGTTGAAAAGATTGATGTTTACAATCACTATCTAGCAGAACTTAAAGATTTTAAGACGGTCTTTCTTCCCATTGGTGATGGTATCAGTATCACAAGGAGGGTAAACCATGAAGTTAATGGTTGAAGCAAACTCTCTTTACGAAATACGTAAATTAATTACTTTCAATAATGTGGAAATAGTAATGGTGGGAATCGACTTTTTAAGTTTAGAGTGTCATAAGCAAGAAATGAATGTGCTTGAAAAAATAGTAAAACTAATCCATCACCATAAAAAAAAGATTGCCCTAGATATGGAGCGAATCTATCATGAAGATGATTTTACTTTTATCAAAATGCTAATACAAAATAACACCATTAAAACCATTGATTATTATGTGTATTCAGATTTAGGTATTTACCAATTAATTATCGAAATGGGATTAGCCAAAAAAGGAATCTACCGGGCTAATACATATTTAACAAATGCCAAAGATGTTAGTATTTTTCAAAAATTAAACCAATATGTCGTTGCCTCTAATCAAATCACAAGTGATGAATTGATTAATTTAAGTAATAACGTTCAATCCAATCTAATCATTGATGCTTTCGGTATGGGGTGTTGCTTTTACTCACGTAGACCGTTACTATCTAACTATTTAAAATTTAAAAATATATTAGATAAACATTATACTAATACTGTTTTAAAACTCCAAGAGGAAACAAGAGATAATTATTATCATTTTATTGAGGATTATAATGGAGTAAGAATATACGAAGAAAACTATTATGCTCTTACAGATGAACTGTCAAAAGTAAAATGTGAATATCTTTTACTACATCATTTTAATCTCAAAAATAATGTTTTTGTAAAAATTGTTTCTTTGTATAATGATTATCTTAATCAGACATTTAACGAAATAACCCTAGAAGAAGCATTAAACACATTAGGAATAAAAATAGGAAAAGGTGCTTATGGTTTTAAGACCGTCCTTTTAAAAGGAGAAAGTAACAATGAATAAAGTTGAATTACTTGCACCAGCGGGGAATCTCGATAAGGCTAAGATTGCCCTAATCTATGGGGCAGATGCTGTCTATGTTGGGGGGAAAGAATTAAGTTTACGCGCACGCGCTTCCAATTTTTCCCGTGAAGATTTAAAAGAATTAAGTAGTTTTGCGAAAGAACATCAAAAAAAAGTTTATGTTACATGTAATATTATTCCTCATGATGAAGATTTAGAAGGAATTGAAGATTACTTAAAATTTTTAAATGAAATAAGAATCGATGCCATCATTACCTCAAGTTTAGCTATTATGATGGCTGCTAAAAAAGTTGCTCCT
Source organism: Bacilli bacterium (assembly GCA_051872775.1). Lineage (GTDB taxonomy): Bacteria > Bacillota_I > Bacilli_A > ML615J-28 > CAG-313 > UMGS75. The sequence continues at coordinate 22,638 of JBJEEE010000087.1, read as the reverse complement.
AATGTGGAGATTCATGTTTCCACCCAAACCTCGATTGCTAATAGTTATGCGATTTCCTTTTATCAATCAATTGGGGCTACACGCGTGGTGTTAGCAAGAGAAGTAACAATCGAAGAAATAAAGAAGATTAAACGGCACTCATCCTTAGAACTAGAAGTTTTCATTCATGGTGGAATGTGCGCTAGTTATTCAGGCAGATGTACGCTTAGTAACTATATGACTTCCCGTGATGCCAATCGAGGGGGATGTGCTCACTCTTGTAGATGGAACTATAGATTAATAAAACGAGATAAAGAGATTAATCCGAAGGGTGAGTTCTTTAATATGGGATCTAAAGATCTAATGGCAATTAAAGAGATACCTTCCCTTCTAAAGATTGGTGTTTCATCTTTAAAAATAGAAGGAAGAATGAAATCTTCATATTATATTGCAACAGTGGTTAGAAGTTATCGAATGGTTATTGATAATTACTATAAAAACGGTTTTGTAAAGGAAAGTACTATCAATCAAGCTCAAATGGAAATTATGAAAGCAGAAAATCGTCTTACTAGTTGTGGCTTTCTAGAAGGAATGGTTACTCCATCTGAACAACTATATAATATAAGAAATGAAGAACCAACAAAAGAGTATGTGGGATATATTCTATCATATGATCAAAATACACAGATGGCTTTAGTTGAACAACGAAACTACTTTAAATGTGGTGACACCCTTGAGTTTTTTGGTCCAAACCTAAACAATACGCAACTAGTTGTTGAGGATATGATTGATGCATCTACTAACGAACATTTGGAGGTAGCAAGACATCCTTTACAACAAGTTTTGATTAAGGTACCATTTGAAGTTCATAAACATGATATGATTAGAGTAGTTAACGGAAATAATCGATAAGTATTTATGATGAATTTGACATGTTTTTGCCTTTAATAATAAAAAAAAGCATGAATATAATAAATTAATAAAAAATATGTTATAATATATTAACTAATCCGTAGGAAAGGAAAATCAATTATGAGTCAAAAACAATATTTAACGGCAGAAGGTTATGCCGAATTAGAAAGAAAACTTGCCCAATTAAAAGAAGAACAAAAAGCTAATATTATTGCTTTACAAGAAGCACGTGGCCAAGGTGACTTATCTGAAAATGCTGATTACGATGCAGCTCGTGATAATCAAGCGAGAATTGCGGCCGCAATCAAAGATACAGAACAAGCTTTAAAACAAGCTGTTATTATTACTGGTGATGAAGGAAATAATTTAGGTAAATATGTTGATGTACATTTCATTGATGAAGGGGTAACCGAAACATATCAAATTGTTGGTACAATTGAAGCTGACCCTCTACAACAAAAAATTTCCGATGAATCTCCACTTGGTAAAGCTATTATTCACTCAAATGTAGGTGATATAGTTTTAGTTAAAACAGAAGATGGCGAACAATTTGAAGTAAGAATTGAAAAAATATTTGTTCCTGTTGTGGAAAAAACAACCAAAAAAGGTAGTAAAAAGAAGTAATGAAAACAATTGCAATTGTTTGTGCAATGGATAAAGAATTAGATACTTTAAAAAATGATTTAAGCTCACTTCAAACGATTAAAGTATTAGAACATATCGTTTATATCGGTTCATATTATGATTATAAGATTATCCTTGCCAAAACAGGAATTGGTAAAGTTGCGGCAGCTACTTTTTTAACCATTTTAATCGAAAGATATCATCCTGAATTAGTTATTAATATGGGGATTGCTGGTGGATATGATAAGAAACTAAAGACCCTCGATACGGTAATTGCTACAGGAGGGGTATACTCAGATGTTGATATGCTTGGGGTTGAAGATGTCAACCTTAGTTATGGTCAACTCGAAGAAAAACCGCCATATTTTAAGGTTAATGATGAAATTCTTACAAAAATAAAAATAGTACTAGAAGACGATGTTAAATATGGTATGATTGCCACTGGAGACCAATTCGTAACTAATTATGAAAACTGTCAAAATATTGTCGCAAAATATCACGACTCTTACCAAATTTTAGCCTTTGATATGGAGTCAACCGCAATTCTTCAAGTTTGTTATGAATATATGATGCCATGCATTATCATTAGGACTATTTCCGATGTTATTGGCTCGACTTCCTTTTTTGATTATTTAACTTTTTCAAATGAAGCAAGTCTTAAAGCTACATCGATATGTAAAAAGATTTTACAAAACTTATAAAATAAAAAAGGTGACTACATATAATCTAGTCACCTTTAATTTAAATTGAAGGAGGAAAGTATAATGATAAAAATTGAAAATTTATCAAAATACTATTATGGTAGTTCATCTGTCACTTGTGCGCTACATCGCCTTAACTTAGAACTAAAAATTGGAGAGTTTGTGGCAATTACAGGTGAATCTGGAAGTGGTAAAACTACGCTTTTAAATGTTATTTCTGGTCTTGATACATATGAAGATGGAGAAATGTATATTAATAATAAACCTACCTCATATTTTGATAATGATGATTGGGAGAAATATCGTAAAAATGAAGTGGCCTTTATATTTCAAAATTACAATTTGATTGATTCATATACCGTTTTAGAAAATGTAATGGTAGCATTTATTATTAATGATTTACCGCATAAAGAGGCACTCGCCAAAGCTAAAGAATTACTAAAAATTGTTGGATTAGAAGGACATTATCGTCAAAAAGCTTCTAAACTATCAGGTGGACAAAAACAACGTTTAGCTATTGCAAGAGCACTTGCGAAAAACACCAAGATTATTGTTGCGGATGAACCAACAGGAAACCTTGATAGTGAAAATGGTAAAATGATTATGCAGTTACTAAAGAAAATCTCAAAAGATAAATTGATTATCGTGGTTACCCATAATCAAGAAGAAGCCGATCCTTATGTAACTCGTAAAATTCGTCTTCATGAAGGTGAAATCGTATTAGATGAACAACGTAATGCCAAGATTATCGAACCAGATGGAGAAGAAGTAAGCGAAAATAGTCATACGTTTAAACAAGCATTTAGTTTATTTAAATTAAATGTACTAGCTCAACCTCGTAAATCGATATTATTGACGCTATTAATTTTTGGTCTTACGCTTGCTTTAATGAGTTTTTTAGGTACCTTTGTCGCCAATTTTGATGAGGCTTCTACCAAAGAATTAACCGATAACATTTTTGTAAATCATGATGATAGAAGACTACTTGTTGGTACTAATTCGGATAAACCGGTAAATGATGAGTTACTTGAAAAAGCTAAAGTAAAGTATGTTGATGAAATTGAACCATATGACTATATAACCGACATAAATTATTTCCGTAGTACTGATTATAAATATGTGATTTTAAGTGGGGAGAATAACGACAATCCAATTACTCCTCCAGTATTTGTCGACAATTCTGGTATTAAGTTTACGAACTTTTCGCACTTTATGCGTTCATCGTATTGTCTATCAGAGTCATCGTTATCAGCAGGTCGCCTTCCAAATGATAGTATGGAAATGGTTGTCTATAGTGATGATGATTCCCTTTTAAATACAACTGAAACGGTATATTTTTGTGCTACTAAAGTGTGGGGTGATACAAATTATATTAAATATGATATAAAGATAGTTGGTCTTCTAAAAGAACCAACGGAACAAACCTACTTTTCGGTAAGTCTTTGTGAAACCCTAAACATTGGTATTTATAGCGATAATTATAGTTTTCTTTATCGTACTAACTACAAAAACAATCGTTTAGAAGTAAATTGCATTTACTTAGATCCTAATTTAACAGGTAATATGATATCTTTACCAGATACCAAATATAAAGGTATCTTGGCGGAATATCAAAAGAATAGTATTTTTAATGAACTTTACGTTATCGGTAAACTTTTTAACCAAAATGTAAGTTTCCAAACTGAATATCAGTTTGATCTATCGGGTGCTTCTAAAAATTCTAATTTTGCTGTAGGCCTATCAAAAGATTTATTTGATAAAATTATTGCCACTCATAATCAGGTTGGATACAATCAATTTGCGATCTTTTTAGATGATTATGCATACACTGATGATGTAATGAATGCACTTGCAAAAAATGATTTTGTTAGTCTTTCTTGTTATCGTGCAAGTCTAACCACTGTAAATAATTCGAAATTAATGATTAGATTTATTACCTTGACTATTTCAATAATTGCTTTATTTTTACTTTCAATTGTTGAAATTGCTTTATGTTATTCCATTTTGAAAATCAAAAAGAATGATTTCATTATTTTTAAGGCTTTAGGAATCACAAAAGCAACAATTAATAAGGTAAATTATATCGAAACGCTCTTTTATGGTTTAATTAGCTATATTTTAGTTGTGGTTTTATGTGTTGTGGTTAAGTATACTACTAATAATGAGTATTTGTTAAATATTTTTAAGTTTATTAGAGTATATCATTATTTAATCCTTCTTATGTTTGTTATTATATCAATGTTTATTGCCGCATATCGTTTTAACAAATATTTAGATAAAAATACTAAGATAGTTAAACTAAAGGAGGAATAAGATGATTAAGGTAACTAATTTAAATAAATACTTTTTCCGTCATAAAAGTAATGAATTACATGTTATCAATAATACTACCATTGAGTTTCCTCAGACAGGACTTGTGGCTATATTAGGTGAATCAGGTTGTGGTAAAACTACCTTAATGAATGTACTTGGTGGTCTTGATCGTTTTGATAGTGGAACAATAGAAATTGATAATCAAAAGATTGCTAAATATAACTCTCATAAAATGGATCATATTAGAAATGAAAAAATAGGCTATATTTTTCAAAATTATCTATTGTTAAATCAAGAAACGGTTTATAATAATTTGATGCTCACGCTTAATATGTATGATTTAACTGATGTTGAGAAAAATGAGAGAATAGACTATGTTTTAAGTTCCGTGGGGATGTTAAAACAAAAAAAGAAAAAAGTAGCAGAACTATCAGGTGGTCAGCAACAACGGGTTGCAATTGCAAGAGCATTGATTAAAGCTCCTTCTTTAATACTTGCGGATGAACCAACAGGAAACCTAGATGAGAAGAACACCCTTCAAATTATGAACATTATCAAAAAAATCAGTGAGAATACGCTTGTAATTCTGGTTTCTCATGAACGTTCGATTGCAAATAGTTATGCTGATTATATTATTGAAATTCAAGATGGTAAAGTAGTATCATCAAATGCAAACGAAAATGCATCATCATATAACTATACCGATGATTTAACTCTCCATTTAAAAGATTATAGTAAGAAAGTGATTGATAATGATTTTGCTACTATAAATTATTATACAAAAGGAAGTCAAAAAGTAAATCTTAATATTGTTTATGAAAATGGTAAATACTATATTTCATCACCAGATAAAGTTCTCTTAGTAGATGAAAGTAGCGAAATTACTATGGTTGATGATCATAAACAATTAATAGATATCGAAAATAGTATTAAAGAAAATGATTTTCATTTGACAAAATTAACATATAAAAAGACGCCACGTTTATCCTTTAAAGAACAATGTAAGATTGCTCTTCGTAATCTAAAATTAAATAAAAAAAGAAGTATTTTTATTTACATCTCATTAATTATTATTTCTTGTTTATCACTATGGTGTGTTCAAAGTATGTTTTCCGCAAACTATATTGATATAAAGAATCTTGCTAGTTCAGATTCGCATCTATATACAGTTAATATTAGTAAAGGTGACGCTAGCACAACAAGTACTACGGTATTGACCAATGCCTTTAATTCGATTTATAATGGTTTTAGAGATAAATACAGTAATATTAGTATTGTTCCGGCAAGAACTTATAGCCTTAACTTTTGTTATGATTCATTTTTACAAGTTGGTTCTACGGAGTATCGTCTTGATAACATCACTTTTGTGCCAGTTGATGAAATTTCTGATGATTGTCTAATATATGGTAAAATGCCAACTAATCCGACTGAGATTGTTGTTGATGAATGGGTTTTAGAAAAACTATTATCATCAACTAATCTCTATAATGTTATACCTATATCTGGTTTTATAAATCAAGAGTTTGTGATGAAAATTGAAAATGTAACCCTTACTATTAGTGGAATTGTTAGAACCAATAATAATACCATTTATGCTAGCAAATGGTTATTATTAGATTCCTATCCTTCATATATGAAAGCTTATGGAAAGAAGATAATACCACTTTCAGAATATAAGAAGTACCAAGAAGCTGATCAATCCTTAACGCTTGCATCAGACGAAGTGTATACCACATATAATGTAACCCATGGCTATACTGAAAACATTAATATGTCAATAAACGAAGACGCTAATATGACATATAAGGTAAAAGACGAAGTATCACTATTTAATAATTGTCCATTTGATATTATTGTTCCGGATGAGATTAGTTATCAACAGGTTTTAGCTTCGGTTATGGCATATAACCATGATAAAATATCTCTTTATTGCCAAACGGAAGAAGAAATGCAAGCAGTTATTAGTTATTTTGATGGAATAACTAAATATTATGCTGAGGAAGCAGAAACACGAATGATTATTTCGCATGAATCAGTATACAATAATTCCCTAAAACCTCATTATGAAACGGCTAAAAAGACAGTGTCATCACGAACGGTAATTATGGTAGCAACAATATTTGTTTCAATTTTAATTATTTATTTCAGCATGCGTTCCTTCGCCATCAAAAGTATTTATGATATGGGGGTTTATCGTGCTTGTGGAATAAATAAAGGAAGTATTATTTTAATTTATGGATTAGAAATGACCATTATTGGATTTTTCTCGTGTATTATTGGTCCATTGTTGTTCACTTTTATCATGAATTTTATTACAGCCATACCTGTCTTGATGGGTAGTGTTGGCATTGAGTTTAGGAGTTTGATTATTACATCGCTAAGTTTATTTGTTTTAGACATTTTTGTAGGTATACTACCAATATTAACTTATATGCGTTTAACTCCATCAGAATTGTTAAGTAAATATGATATATAAAAAAAGAGAATTTGCTTGAGTTTAATCAAGTAAAATCTCTTTTTATTTTAAGCTTTATTTAATAAATCGGTAATAACTTTCCCCGCAATCATTAAGCCACCAACACTAGGAACAAAACTTACCGAACCTACTACTTTGGCATTACTATCATGTTTTACTTTCAAAGGAGTTTCTAAAGATGAGAGAACTTGAAGATGGTTAATACCCTTTTTTCTTAATTCATAGCGCATAACACGGGCTAATGGACAGTAAGATGTTTTCGAAATATCCATTATTTTTAATAGACTAGGGTCTAATCGATTACCTGTTCCCATTGATGATATAATGGGAATATTTAATTTAAGGGCTTTGTCGATTAGTAAAAGTTTACTTGATACCGTGTCGATAGCATCAACAACATAATCAATTTTTTGACTAAATATTTCTTCAATATTATCTTCATTAATAAAATAAGGATAAGTAGTAACCATTGTATCTGTAAAGATATCATTAACTCTAGCTTTAGCTACTTCGACTTTTAGTTTTCCAAGGGTAGATTCTAATGCGATAATTTGACGGTTAAAGTTACTAAGTGAAACAGTATCATGATCAACTAAGATAAGGTGTCCAATTCCCATTCTTGCTAAACCTTCTAAGACATAACTTCCGACCCCACCGATTCCACATATTAAGACGCACCTATCTTTTAATTGATTAGTTTTTTCTTCTCCTATTAATAAACTAGATCGTGAAAGTTTTTCCATATCCTATACCTCATTTATTTTTTTTAATATTATACAACAAAATTTGTAAAAAATAAATTAAGTTAATCTTTTAAATACAAATAAAGTTTGGTTAAGGCTCTTTTTTCAATTCTCGAGACATAACTACGACTTATACCTAAACTTTTTGCAATCTCACGTTGGGTTTCGACATTATGATTGTTTAAGCCAAATCGTCTAGAGATTATTTCTAATTCACGTTCATTTAAAATATTTAAAGCATCATGGATTGCTTTAACTTTTTCCTCACTCACGATATCATTTAAAATATTAGGGGCAGGATCTTCAATTACATCATACAACTTGATTTCATTTCCTTCTTTGTCTTCCCCTATCGGAGTATAAAGTGATGTTATATCTTTATATTTTCGATTACTTCTTAAGTGCATCAGTATTTCGTTTTCAATACATCTTGCCGCATAAGTCGCAAGTTTAGTGTTGTTATTGAAATTATAGGTATCTACTGCTTTAATTAAGCCAAAGGCACCAATTGATAATAGGTCATCTTTATCTTCTTTACAATTTTCAAATTTTTTTACAATATGAGCTACTAATCTAAGATTGTGTTCAATTAACTTATTACGAGCTTCAAAATCTTTCTGTTTCCATCTTTCTAAATAGTAAGCTTCTTCATCGGGATTTAATACTTCTGGAAAACTTTGAGAATTTATAGCACCTATAATCGGAAATAACAGAAACAACAATAAATTTATCATTTTCTCCCTCCTTACTTTCCAATTATTAGACAAAACGTCAAAAATTTGATATAATAAACAATAGAGGTCTTTTTTATGTATAAATATTTGCCAACCGATGTTTATTTGTCAATTTACGACATTGATTTTACTAAATTATATGCATGGGGAATAAAAAATATCATTGCTGATTTAGATAATACCCTTCTTCCCTATTATATTAAAGAACCAACTCCAGAGTTAAAAGAATGGTTAAGTAAGTTGAAAACACAAGGAATTAAGTTCTACATTATTAGTAATAATAAGACTGAGCGGATTCAAAAAGTAGTAAATCTCTTAAGTATTGATGGCTTTTTAGCAAACGCTCATAAACCATCGGCTCAAAGAACGAAAAGATATTTAGAACAACAAAATTTATCATTATCAGAGACCCTTTTTATTGGTGATCAATTAGTAACAGATATTAAATGTGCAAATAATCTAGGAATTAGAAGTATCTTAGTTAAAACAATTGATTTAAAGACTCAAAAATGGTATACTAAAATTAATCGCATTAGAGAGAAAAGTATTATAAAAAGAATAACAAATATTAATAAACAACTTGGCACTAAAATTCAACAACTATATGAGGAGGGAAACTAATGAAGTGTATCGGATGTGGGGCTAAACTACAAACTACAAATCAAGATGCAATCGGCTATATTAGTGAGGCTCATCTTTTCGATAATCAAGAAGAAGTGTACTGTAAACGATGCTTTGATATTATTCATTATAATAAAAGATATACACCATGTTTAGGTACTACTCAAATAAAGCAAAAAATGAAAAGTGCTTTTTCACATCATCCTTATGATTTAGTTTGCTTACTTGTAGATGCGTTAGATATCTATAGTAGTTTAACGCAAGAAGTATGTGATTTAGTTGGTAAAATGAAACTTTTAATTCTTATTAATAAAATTGATTTATTACCAAGAAGCATTAAACGGGGACGAATTGAAGAAAACATCTTAACACTTAGTAAATCACTAAATTTAAATGTCGTATCGGTCCAATCAATTTCCGGAAAACGACAAGAAGATGTGTTACAAGTATTAAAAAAAATCGATAAATTAAGGTATAACCAAAAAAAGAAAAAAATGAATTTTAATAATTGTTTTATCATCGGATATGCAAGTGTAGGTAAATCTACTTTTATTAATACTATCAAAGATTTAATAGGACAGCATAGCAATCCGATTACCACTAGTGATCAATTTCAAACTACTCAAGATTTTATTAAAATTTATTTAGGAAATAAAATGTTCCTATATGATACGCCAGGAATAATCAATGATCAATCATATAATTATTATTTAAATTTTGATTCAACCAAGTATTTACTAAAGAAAAATCCTATTCATGTTAGAGTTTTTCAACTAAATAATCAACAAACATTATTTATTGGAGGCTTACTTCAATTAGATATACTAGAAGGTGAAAAAACTACGGTTAGTCTTTTTATTTCGGATAATCTGTATGTTCATCGTACGAAACTAGAAAATGCGATTGAACTAAAAGAAAAGCAACAGTTTAAAATGCTTATTCCACCTTTAACTAAAGAAGAACTAGACTTAATGGGAGAACCTCAAGAAGTAATAATGAACATAGAAAATGACGCGTTTTATGATTTAGCAATATCTGGTCTTGGTTTTCTTCATTTAAAAGGACAAAACCTTAAGATTAGACTTACTATTCCAGAAAAAATAGACTATAAGTTGGTGAAAAGTATTTTATGAGAAAGATAATAGAACAAATAGAGTTTAGTTTAATGTTGCATCCTCGTTTTATTCATAGTAAAGGAGTAATAGAGATTGCGAAAGAACTTAATAAAAAATATCACTTAGAAGTAGATGAAGATAAGATTACTCTAGCAGGACTTTTACATGATGTAACAAAGAACTATGATGAAGATTCCCAACTTGCCATTTTAAATAAATTTTATCATAATCAAATTGATGATGATTTACTTCTTTCCCCCGCAATATGGCATGCAATAACCGGAAGAGTGATTGCGGAAGAACAATATCATATTATTGAAACAGATATATTAAATGCAATTATGTATCATACTACCGGAAGACCTAAGATGAGTCATCTAGAATTATTGATTTTTCTTGCTGATTTTATTGAGCGAGGTAGAGTGGGAGCGCATTATGAAGAAGTAAGAAAAATAGCCTTTGAAAAAGGTATAATCCATGCAATCGTAAAAATGTACGAAAATGAGTTTGAGTATATCAAGCGTACTAATCAACATATTTATCCATTAAGTATTGCATCATATGAATATTATAAAAAGGAAGTAGAAAATGATTGAAGATATTATAAAAATATTAGATAAAGCAGTTGTAAAAGATGTTAGAGTATATGATACAACTAGCTATACCCCATATTATGACTATGTTATCATCTGTTCGGTTAGTAGTAATCGCCAAGGTAATGCGGCGGCATCTTATTTAAAGAAAGAAGCCCCTGAGTATGGGTATGAAGTACGTAGTTTTAATACAGGAAATGATACGACATGGTTTTTAGTTGATTTGAATGATGTGATTGTCCATATTTTTGTAGGTGATGAAAGAAATCGCTATAATTTAGATGGACTATATAGTCATTTAATTAATTAAAAATGATAAATTTATAACTTAAGATAAATAATCACCTCATATAATGCATTGATAGGAGGTGATGTTATGAAATTGTCTGAACTCTCATCAAAAGATGTAATTAGTGATTTAGATGGTTGCCGTTTAGGTAGAATCGTCGATTTAGAAATTGATGCCAAAGATGGAAAGATCAATAAAGTCATTATTTGTAAAGGTATGAAGATGTTTTCTTCCTTTACTAAAGACAAACTTGAGATTCCATGGTCAAAAATTGTTAAAGTAGGTAATGATGTAGTGTTAGTATCAGATAGTTATAATAAAGAAAAGACAAATAAAGAACACAAATCATAAATATTTAGGGAGGTAATGAAAAATGAAGTATGTTCCAAGTCTAGAACCTGGCTTTATGCCAATGGCTCTTAAATTAAAAGAGTTTAAAGAAAAAGGTAGTATTCCTTTTGCCATTTGTGTGGAAAGAAATAAAGGATATCGTTATCGCTATGATATTAAGGTCCTTCCAGGTCAATCAGCAGAAAATGAAGAAATGATTGAACGAATTATTAAGAGTATTCTTTGGGTTGTTGGAGGATATAAGATTTATCTTGGTGGTAATGATGAACTTGCGAAAAAGATGCAAGAAGTATTCTCTAAGAATGGTGCTCGTGCCTTTGATGTAAACTTTATGGCCAATGTTTATGACAAACCATTTGAAGTTATTGCATGTAGCTTAGATGAAGTTCCTCAAAGTGTTGAAGCTTCACTTCCTGCTGGTGGTAATCTTGAAGGTTGCCGTATTGGCTTTGATGCTGGTGGTTCTGACCGTAAAGTAAGTGCTGTTATTGATGGCGAAGTAGTTTATAGTGAAGAAGTAGTTTGGTTCCCTAAAATCAATAGTGATCCTGAATATCATTATCATGGTATCCTTGATAGTTTTAGACGTGCTGCTTCTAAAATGCCACGTGTTGATGCAATTGGTGTAAGTAGTGCTGGTATTTATATCGATAATGAAGTTAGAGTTGCATCTTTATTTATTAAAGTAGGCGATGAAGACTTTGATCGTGTTGTACGTAAGATGTACATTAACTGTGCCAAAGAAATCGGTGATGTTCCTCTAGAAGTTGCCAATGATGGTGATGTCACAGCTCTTGCGGGAGCAATGGAACTTCATGATGGTTGCGTTTTAGGTATTGCTATGGGAACAAGTGAAGCTGCAGGCTATATTAATAAAGATGGAAATCTTAATGGCTGGCTAAGTGAACTTGCTTTTGTTCCTGTTGACTATAATAAAGGTGCTATGGTTGATGAATGGAGCGGTGACTATGGTTGTGGTGTTAAATACTTCAGCCAAGATGGTGTCATTAAACTTGCAAAATTTGCAGGAATTGAACTTGATGAATCATTATCTCCTGCTGAAAAATTAAAAGTTGTTCAAGGATTAATGAAAAAAGGCGATCCAAAAGCTAAAGAAATCTATGAAAACATTGGTATTTACCTTGGTTATACTTTAGCATATTATAGTGAATTCTATGATATTAAATACTTATTACTTCTTGGTCGTGTAACAAGTGGTGATGGAGGCTTAATAGTTGTAGATAAAGCTAACGAAGTATTAAAGAATGAATTCCCTCATCTTGCTAACATGAAGATTATGATGCCAGATGAAAATTCACGTCGTGTTGGTCAATCAATTGCTGCCGCAAGTCTACCTAAGGTGAAATAATGAACTATCAAATCGAAGTCTTTTGTGACAACGACTTGAATGCCAATACTTATTTGCTTTATGATGATAATTCTTGCATAATAATTGATCCAGCTAATAATATAAAAGTATTATCAGAATACATTGGTACAAAAAAGGTACTTGGAGTATTGTTAACTCATGGTCATTATGATCATTTTAAAAGTTTAAAAGATTTACTTTTACAATATAATACTTTTGTATATATGCATAAACTTGCATATCCTAAACTTAGCGATATTGAAGCAAGTTATTCCAAAATATTCAATTATCCTCAACCTACCATCATTGATCAAAATAATATTAAATTTGTAAATGATGGAACCAATCTTGAATTAGGAACATTTACGATAAAATGTTGGTATACACCTGGTCATACTGATTGTATGATGAGTTATATTATTGATGATAATATGTTTTCAGGAGATTTTATCTTTAGAGGAAGTATAGGTAGAACCGATCTTATTTCATCAGATCGTATCAAAATGAATAAAATGTTAGATGAACTTAAAAGAAGAAAAGTAAATTATAATATTTATCCTGGTCATGATGGTAGCACTACGCTTGAATATGAAAAGGAAAATAATATTTACCTTTCCAAAAACGGAACATACTTTCTTTAAATAGTTTGTTTAATTATTGTATACAACACAATAAAATAAATATCAAATAATAATGTTTTAAATTATGAGGTTAAATATAATACACTAATCATAATTATTTATAATATTAAAAAATAGTAACATTGTTGTATTCTAAGGAGGGATTTAAACCTATGTTCTGTACTAATTGTGGAAAAGAAATATCAGAAAACGATACATTCTGCCCTAATTGTGGTGCGAAACAACTAACTGCACAATATGATTACAATCCCAATGGTTATGTAAATAAAAATGTTCAACCATCCGTTCAAAAAGAATCATACAATACAATGTGTATTGTTGGATTAGTTATTTCTTGTATATCATTGTTTATTAATTTTTGGGGTCTTGTCGGAATTGCAGGGACAATTGTTTCAGCTATAGGTCTATCAAGTTGTTGCAAGAAAAGAGAAAGAGGAAAAACCTTAGCCATAATTGGTATTGTTATTGGTGTAGTTTCTATTATCTATTTTTCTATTTTCTATGGACTACTTGTGATTATAAGTTTAATCTAAAAATAAAAAATAGTTTTAATATACATTGTGGTAAATTAAACTTTCATAAAGTAAATACGAGATTTAGTAAAATTGTGTGTGGGCTAAAATTTATAATTATATGAGGAATGAATAACAAGCATTCATCTTATTATATATAATTTGTAATTAAATTAATTTTTCTCATAAGTATTTATGAAACTAGAATCAGATTGTCATAATCTGATTCCTTTTTCTTACAAATTGGTAATAAAAATATTAGTTACTAAAAAATGGACATACCAAAAAAAATATTGAACACTTTTTTATAGAATTCTATAGGAATAGATAGTTTGATTTAAAAGTACTAAATAAAAAGACGCGTTTTATGAGTTAACCCCTTAAATTTAAGTGGAGTTAGCTCTTTTGTTTGTACATTTTTTATTAAGTTAATTTTATATTAAATGATTATAATAGAAATAAATTAATAAAATTTTAAAAAAAATATAAAAAATTAGCACTTAATACTTGACAGTGCTAAAAATATGTGGTATAATATTAGCAGAAAAGTTAATAATATGCTAAAGGAGTTGGTTTAATGTTAACTGAAAGAGAAAAATTAGTATTAATTGCTATCGTTGAAGAATATGTTAAAACAAATGAACCGGTAGGATCACTTGCCTTATCCAAACGTCCTGAGCTTAATTTTTCAACCGCAACTTTAAGAAATGATATGGCTGCCCTTGAAGAAATGGATTACCTTGAGAAGAAACACACATCAAGTGGAAGAATACCATCTGAAAAAGGTTATCGTTTATACATTGAAGAGGTAATGAAGAGGGATTTAAATAAAAATTCAAATTTTCCAATGATTGATGAAATCTTTAATCGACCTAATATTACAGGTGAACAAGCATTATATGAATCAATGGAGTTAGTTGCGCAACTTACCAATTATGCATCCATTACGCTTGGTAAGACGGCTTATTCATCAAGAATTAAAAAACTTGAATTCATCTCACTAAAAGGTAATCAAGCCGTAATTCTCATGGTTACTGATTTAGGTCATGTAGAAAGTAAGAAAATTCTAGTACCTGATTCAATAAGCATTAATGAAGTAGAAAAAGTGGTTAAGGTACTTGATGAAGTTTTACATAATGCTTTAGTTAGTGATATTAAGAATATTATTTACGATCCAAGTTTAAGTACAAGTGTTAAAGAGTATTTAAACTATCATGAGAAGTTAGTCGCATCATTTGTAAATGCTTTTACGGATATGGCTACTGATAAATTCCATATGTCAGGTCGTTATAATATTTTATCACAACCTGAGTTCCAAGATATTGAGAAGGCCAAAGCTATTTTTAAAGTACTTGAAGAGAAAAATATTGTACGTGCGATTAATAGTGATACAACTGGTCTTACAATCAAAATTGGTACAGAAAATGAAGTAAAAGTAATGCAAGATTGTTCCATTATTACGGTTCCATATGAATCAAGTGATGGAACACTAGGATCAATCAGCATCCTTGGTCCAACAAGAATGGAATATGTTAAAGTTATTCCACTACTTGAGTACATTGCAAAAAATATGAAAAAAATTGTTTAGGAGGTAATACTTTGGAAAATAATAGATATCGCGAAGAAGAGCAAGAGTTAGAAGAAACAACTACCGCAGAACCAAAGCAAACGGAAGAAACCGAAAATGTAGTAGAGGAATCTGATAGTGAAGTAGTAGGGGATGACTATAAACTTAAAAAACAAAACAAAAAATTACATCATCGCATTAAACACTTAGAAGAAGAAAATCAAAAATTGACTGATGAAGTAGCATCACTTAAAGATCAACTTCTTCGTGAACTTGCGGAACTTGAAAACTTCAAGAAACGTTCTAATGAAGAAAGAATTAGAGAACGTAAGTATGCTTTATCAGATTTCTTAATGGAACTTATTGATATTATTGATATTTTTGATAAAGCAGTTAGTGTTCAAACTGATGATGAAAAACTACAAAAATTCTTAAATGGCTTTATGATGGTCAATAAGAATATTAAACAAGTTCTTGAAAAAAATGGGGTTAAACCTATTGATGCATTGAATAAACCATTTGATCCATCTTATCATTCAGCTATAGAAACTGTTAAAGTTGAAGGAGTTGAACCAAATATGGTTGTTGAAGTGATTATGACAGGGTACACTTATAAAGACCGTGTTTTAAGACCAAGTATGGTCAAAGTTAGTGAATAAAATAAATAAATTAGGAGGAAATTTTTTATGAGTAAAATTATAGGTATTGATTTAGGTACAACAAATTCATGTGTTGCTGTTATGGAAGGCGGAGAAGCAAAAGTTATTGTTAACGCCGAAGGTGGAAGAACAACTCCATCTGTTGTAGCATTTAGAAATGGAGAAATTATTGTCGGTGAGACAGCACGTCGTCAAGCTGCTACAAATCTTGATACAGTATTTTCTATTAAGAGACATATGGGAACAGATTATGAAGTAGCAATTAAATCTACTAATCGTACATACAAACCTCAAGAAATTTCAGCAATGATTCTTCAAAATCTAAAAGCAACAGCAGAAGCTTATTTAGGTGAACCAGTTACTGAAGCTGTAATTACGGTTCCTGCATATTTTAATGATGCTGAACGTCAAGCTACTAAAGATGCTGGTAAGATTGCTGGTCTTGAAGTAAAACGTATTATTAATGAACCAACTGCTGCTGCACTAGCATATGGTATTGACAAGAATTCAGATAAAGAACAAACTATTCTTGTTTATGACCTTGGTGGTGGTACATTCGATGTATCTGTATTACAACTTGCGGATGGTACATATGAAGTATTATCAACTGCTGGTAACAATCGTCTTGGTGGTGATGATTTTGATAATGCTGTTGTTAAATATTTAGTTGAAGAATTCAAGAAAACAAATGGTGTTGATTTATCAACTAATAAATCTGCTATGTTCAGATTAAAGATGGAAGCCGAAAAGGCAAAGAAAGAATTAAGTGGAGTAATGCAAACTAATATTAATATTCCATTTATTACAGTGGACGCAAATGGTAGTCCAATCCACTTTGATATGAATTTATCAAGAGCTAAATTTGAAGAATTAATTAGACCATTAATTCAATCAACAACTAATGCAGTTCGTCAAGCATTAAGAGATGCTAAGATTGAAGCTAAAGATCTTGACCAAGTATTACTAGTTGGTGGTTCAACAAGAATCCCAGCTGTACAAGAACTTGTTCGTCGTGAACTTGGTAAAGAACCTAACCGTAGTATTAACCCTGATGAAGTAGTAGCTATGGGTGCTGCTATTCAAGGTGGCGTATTAAAAGGTGATGTTAAAGACGTATTATTACTAGATGTTACTCCACTATCACTTGGTATTGAAACACTTGGTGGTGTAAGTACGGTCTTAATTCCACGTAATACAACTATTCCTACATCTAAATCACAAATCTTCTCAACTGCAGTAGATAATCAACCTGGTGTAGAAATTCATGTTTTACAAGGTGAAAGAAGTATGGCACAAGATAATAAGACTTTAGGTCGTTTCCAATTAACAGGTATTCCTCTTGCACCAAGAGGTGTTCCACAAATCGAAGTTAAATTTGATATTGATGCTAATGGTATTGTTCATGTTAGTGCTAAAGATTGAGGTACAGGAAAATCACAAACAATTACAATTAGTGGCAATAACGGATTAAGCGAAGAAGAAATTGATCGTATGGTTAAAGAAGCAGAAGAAAATGCATCTAGCGATAAGACAAAGAAAGAAAATACTGAATTACGTAATGAATGCGAACAAATTATCTATGCTGTAGATAAATCTGTGGCTGATTTAGGTGATGAAGTAACAGAAGAAGAAAAGACAAGTATTAATCAAGCTAAAGAAGAACTTAATAAAGCTCTTGAAGGTACTGATAATGATTTAATTAGAACTAAGAAAGAAGCCTTAGAAAAAGCTGCACAAAGTGTTGCGGTAAAAGCATATGAAAAAGTACAAAAACAACAACAAGCAAATGGTAACAATCAAGGTTCTTCATCAACAAATGATGATGGAACTGTAAATGGTGAATACGAAGACATCAATAAATAACATTACCACAAACTTAGAAAGGGGCCAGTATGGCAACAAAAAGAGATTATTATGAAGTATTAGGGGTTAGCAAAAATGCTACCCCCGAAGAAATTAAAAAAGCATATCGAACACTTGCGAAAAAGTATCATCCAGATGTAAGTACCGACCCTAATGCTACGGAAAAATTCGCTGAGATTCAAACGGCATATGATTGCTTAAGCGATCCGGAAAAGAGATCAAATTATGACAATTATGGAACCGAAGATCCAATGAACGGCTTCAATGGATCATCTGGTTTTAGCGGTTCAGGTTTTGGTGGATTTGAAGACATTTTTAGTACTTTCTTTGGTGGAGGTAGTAGTAGGGGAAGTAGTTCAACATCAACAAGGGGAAAAGATATTGTTGTAAATGTAACCCTTACATTTGAAGAGGCTGCTTTTGGTGTTAAAAAACCAATTAATGTAAATCGCTATGAAGAATGTACGCATTGTCATGGTACTGGTGCTGAAAATCCAAGTGATATTTCAACTTGTCCTAGATGTAATGGAAGTGGTAGGGTTATTGTTGAACAATCAACAATATTAGGTCGTATTAGAACGGAAGGGGTATGCCCTGAATGCAATGGCCGTGGTAAACGAATTAAAAATGTATGTCACGAATGTAATGGTAATGGTCGTGTTAAGAAATCTAAGACAATCACTGTTAATATTTTAGGTGGTATTAATAGCGATCAAACAATTAGATTAAGTGATGAAGGGGAAGCAGGAATTAATGGTGGTAAAAAAGGTGATTTGTTAATTAGAGTAACGGTTAAACCTCATGAAATATTTGTTCGTGATGGTGATGATATTCTATTAGAATTACCTATCACTTTTAGTCAAGCTGCTCTTGGTGCAACGATTGAAGTTAAAACTATTTCTGGTATGGTTAATATGAAAGTTCCTGCAGGAACACAAACTGGTACCAAATTTAAATTAGCAGGTAAAGGTATCGATAATAAGATAACAGGACGAGTTGGTAATCAATATGTTACAGTTAAAGTAATTACTCCAACAAATCTATCATCTAAGCAAAAAGAGATATTCCAAGAACTATCAAAAACGGATGAAACTGCTAATAATAGTTTCTTCGAAAAAATTAAAAAGTTCTTTAGTAAAAAATAAATATAAATTCTCATCCTAAAAAAAGTAGTTAAAAAAATAACTACTTTTTTGTCTATTTAATTTGAAAAATAGTTTAAAATAGTTTATAATAAAGTGCAAGGTAGGTGTTATTATGAAATTTTTTAAATATAGCAAATATATTTGCTTGCTTTTGATTTTCATATGTGTACTATCGTTTGTTGGATGTAAGAAAAAACCAGCTGGTAAGCCATCTGAAGAAGAGAAAGAATATACTATTTCACTTGAACAACAAATGATTTGTAACGAAGAGTATGAAATCAGTATTGATACTGATGATTTTACAGTAGATATAGATGATACGGGAATTATTGAACATGTTGGAGGTAAAACAGTTAAAGCTATAAATGAAGGCTCAACTTCTATTACAATAAAAGCAGGAAAGACTGTTTTTAACCAAACAATTGAAGTAAAAGATGAATTAAGAACAAATATTGAAACAAAGATGTTGTGTAATTCCTTGATTGAACTTGAAGTATCTTATGCATCTATTGGTAAGATTAATCTTAATGATGTCAAAGTTGATATTGAAAATACCAAAGTAATAAGATATGCAGAAGGATGCCTTACTTCATTAAAACTTGGCACAACTACAATTACTGTTACTACGGATAAATTTGAGAAAGTCTATGAAGTTGAAGTTATAGACAAACTATATTTAAATGTAGCTGATAAAATGACGAATAAATCAACACTAAAAGTTGAGTGTACTAACGCTCAAGGAAAAAAGATGACAGATGCAGTTCTTACATCAAGTAATCCGGAAGTTGTTAGAGTTAATAGTTTAACAGAAATTGAAGCATTAAGTGAAGGTGTTGCTACATTAACCCTTGTTTGGAATGGTATGGAAGTATCAAAAGAAATCGAAGTAGTTAGAGGATTTTATTTCACATATAATAGTGTTTTAAAAATTGATCAATCAACATCCGTATCAATTGTCTCAACTAATGATGAAGAGATTACGGATTTCACGCTTAGATCGAGTGATGAATCAATTTTGCAAATTGTGGAAGGTAAAAAGATTCAAGCCATCAGTAATGGTTCAGCCCTAATATATGTTGATATTCCTGGATACGATACTCAAGAAATTATGGTAACTTGTCCTAAAATTTCAATCAGTGGAAGCACAAAGATGGTTAGAGGAGGCATCCAGAGTTTAAAAGTTTCCTTTAATCCTAGCAATTTTAGTGAAGAATATTCCATTGTTATTGAAAATCCTGCTATCCTTGAAGTAATAAGCGATACCAAGATTAAAGCACTTGAACCAGGAACTACAAAAATATTTATCGAAACAATTAGTGGATTTACGGCTGAGTTTGAGGTTACGGTTGCTGAAAAATACTATAGCATTAGTTTTGATTTAAGTGAAGAAGATGAAGCATTAATGCCAGAAGGTTATATCGATGAACATAAAAAGTTTGCTTTACCTGATTTACCGCTTAGCCTTCCTGTTCTTGAAAAAGATATGAAATCATTCCTAGGATGGAGTATTAATGGTGTTGGTAGTATTGACAACATTGATGATTTAAGTTTTGTTATCCCTGAGGGAACAAATTACAATGTATCGTTAGAAGCAGTATGGGGAGATTCAAGAATCGAATTGTACCATGAAAATGAGCAAATCGTTGAACCTGGCAAAACTATTAATCTTGTTACTGAAACATTTATGATTGCTAAAAACATTGATAAAAATAAATTAACTTGGGAAAGTGAAAATGATAATATTGCAACTGTAGAAAATGGCGTTGTAACGGGAGTTAGTGACGGCTTTACATTAATTAAAGTAAAATTGACCGACTATCCTAAAATTAATACAACTATAGGAGTGACTGTTATGAGTGGAATAAATGAACTTGATGATATATTACAATACTTTATTGACAATGCAATCGATACAATTATTGCTAAAAATATTGTAGTTACAGGTTATCAATTTGTATATCAACATCGTTTATTAAGTAGTGTAACAAACTATCTATTTGAAGATTTTGTGGTAAATAACGATGTATATCCTATTCCATCTACAAATTCAAATCGACCAGGTGTTGTTTATCCAAAATATTATATTACTGTTCATGACACGGCATCAAGTGCCTCAAGTGCAACCGCTAAAGCTCATGCTCAATATGTTCTAGATGGTGGTGGTGGTACATCTTGGCATTATTCAGTTGGTAATGATGGAATCTATCATCAAATTCCTGATAATGAGAATGCTTATCATGCTGGAGATGGTGGAAGACCATATCAGTTATATAATTCAGGCATTAAAGCAACAACAAAATATCCTATCGTAACAATTAGTACAGATGGTTATTATGAGTTAAATGGTGAAAAATCAAATGTATTAGCTCCAAGAAATGACAACAACGAAATACTAACAACAAAAGACATTAACGACGAAGGTATTAGAGTAGTCATTCAAGATGGTGTTTATTTTATTGGTAATACTTATTACAATAGCACATATCATTATATTGCTAATGCGGGTGGCAATAACAATAGTATAGGAATGGAAACAATGGTTAATCAAGGTTCTGATTTATACTATACATGGCAAAAAACGGCTAAACTTGTTGCCCATTTAATGCAAGACAATAATTTAAGTATTGATGATGTAAAACCTCACCATTTCTTCAGCGGAAAGAATTGCCCAGAAACAATGCGTGACAATGGGTTATGGCCAAACTTTATTAAATTAGTTCAATTTGAATATGATATGTTAACAAAATATAGTGATTATACGATCAGTTTTGAATCACATGATTTAGAATACCTTAATGCCTTAGGTCGAGTTATAAAACAAGATAAATATACAAAAACGGTAAGTTATACTATTACTGTATCTAAAAATGGTGTTAGTAAATCAGTGACATTATCAACAAATATTCCTGGAACGATTGGTTTAAAACCAATTAATTAATAATAAAAAACCTTTTAAAGTATGTCTACTTTAGAAGGTTTTTTAAATATTGTAATTTTAAAAGTGAAAACGCTTGCCAATTATCTATAAAAGTGATATAATAAGATGTAAAAATAAAGAAAGGAAAAAGGAGAAAAGAATAATGCTAAACATTAAAAAAAGAATTTTCTTATTTTTAACAATTTTAGTTACAGTTTTTTGTTTAGCAGGATGTAATGATGCATCTAATACCGTTCGTATTAACTTTGAAAAAGAAGAATACGTTGTTAGAATGCAAGATTATTTGACTGTTAAGCCTAAAATTGAACACTCAGTTTCAATTTCTGAATCTGAAATTGAAGTTGTTTATGAATCATTAGATGAAAATGTTGTTCGCTATGAACACGGTGTTTTATATCCTCAAGCTGAAGGCGAAACAACAATTAAAGTATACTGGAAAGATAAAGAAGTTGTATTTGATAAGGCAGTTGTAAAGGTAATTAAAGCTGCTCTA
>JBJEEE010000086.1:0-7974 GCA_051872775.1 Bacilli bacterium | reverse complement strand
AAGATAGTATTTAAACAATAAATTTGTGGGCAATATATGCTTTGTAAAATATTTTATGATATTTTGGGGATAATATAATGAAAATTTTGGAAATTCCCGCAGGCGGGATAATGAATGACGGCATTACAAAAAGTCTTATATCTTATTATTTCTATATGGATAGGTCAAATTTAGAGATTGATTTTCTTTCTGTTTCTGTCCTGAAAGATGAAAAGATCAAAAAACAGATTGAATCATTAGGAATTAGTATTTTAGAACTTCCATATAGGAATAAAAGACCTTTAAAATACTTTCGAGAACTGAAAAAATTAATCAAAAATAAACAGTATGATATTGTACGCGTCTGTGGGTCCTCTTCAATCATGGCTTTGGAACTCTGCGCTGCAAAACAAGCAAAGGTAAAAGTACGTATTGCTCATAGTCGTAATACGAGATGTGATCATGCTGTGTTAAACATAATGTTAAAGCCAATATTTAACCGTAGCTATACGCATGCTTTTGCATGTGGCGTTGATGCAGGTAAATGGCTGTTTGGAAAGAAACAATTTTTAGTCATTCCGAATGGTAAAAACATTTCATCTTATGAATTTAAATCTAGCATTAGAGAAAAGGTTCGAGGAGAGCTTGCGTTAAAGGACGGTGAATTGGCTTTGGTTCACGTTGGCAATTTCAATGAACAAAAAAACCATACTTATCTAATAGATATCTTTGTTGCATCCAATAAACTCATTCCGAATAGTAAATTATTTTTATTTGGCTCTGGATATTTATTAGAGTCAATAAGAGATAAAGTAAAAGCGGTTGGGTTAAAAGATAAAATTATTTTTATGGGGCAACGTAGTAATGTTAATGAATATTTGAATGGTATGGACATTATGTTATTGCCTTCCCATTATGAAGGATTGCCGAATGTTATTATTGAAGGTCAAATTTGTGGATTACCCTGTATTGTTTCAAATAAAATAACAAGTGAATGCGCAATAACAAATCTTGTAACATTTTTACCTATTGATAGCACTCCCGATGTTTGGGTTGAAGAAATTGCAAAGACCAAGATTATTGATAGAACAGTCAATAAAGAAGCTATAATAAAAGAGATTAATTCTGCTGGCTATAATATCGAAGTAGCTGCAGAGAATTTAAGAAATTTGTTTTTTGAAATGGTGAATGAGCAATGACATTTGAAGGTTTTCGTTTAAAATTTAGGTCTTTATATATTCGTCTAACAAAGAAAATGCGTAATAAAAAAATTAAAGATAAAAATTTCACTATTATTTCTAATAATTGTTGGGGGGGGATGATTTACGAAAGTTATAATCTGCAAAAACAATCTCCGACAGTTGGCTTGTTTTTTATGGCAAAGGATTATATCAAATTCTTATCGCATTTTGAAGATTATTTAAAAGCAGATTTGCTATTTATTAATCCTAAGGAATCTAAATATTATACGGAAGTGAAATCTCACTTAAATTACGGTAATTATCCTGTCGGTAAATTATCAATCTATCAAAACGGCATTCAAGAAGACATTGAAATCTTTTTTATGCATTATCATGGTGAACAGGAAGCAAGAGATAAATGGATAAGACGCTGTAAGCGTATAAACATGGATAGGCTATTGATAAAATTTAACGACCAAAATGGTTGTACTGAAGAAGATATAGTAGCTTTTGAAGAATTACCATTTAAAAATAAAATTTTGTTTTCAGTAAATAAATATTCAAACTATAAATCTGTTGTAACAATAAAAGCACCTAAGAAACACTCCTTTATAAAGGCATCATACGAGCCTTTTGGAAATAATAAGTATATAAATATTAATAATCTATTAAATCATTTATGAAAAAACTAATCTTTGTTACAAATACTTTAGGCAACGGCGGGGCGCAGCGTGTAATTGGACTTTTGGCAACTTCGTTAGCAGACACTGATTTTAGTGTGAAAGTTATATGTGTTACTAAATATTATAAGGAATACGTATTTGACGGTTTATGTGTAGATTACCTAACTACAGAAACTGATACCATAAACAAGCCTACTCGCATTAAATTATTAAGAAAGTATTTACTAAAGGAAAAACCTGACGTAATAGTTTCATTTGAGTATTTCCTTAATATGGATACGATAATTGCAGCACGAGGGCTAAAGTCAAAGGTAATTGTATCAGAAAGAAACGACCCCGCTCAGCAGAAGGATAGAAAATTAGTAAACTTTTTGAGAGATTATTTGTATAGAAAAGCAGATGTGTTGGTGTGTCAAACTCCTGATGCCAAAGCATATTTTTCCGCTAAGGTGCAAAAACACACTGTTATTATACCTAATCCTGTTAAATCAAATTTACCTAAATACTGCGGACAAGATAGTACGGCAATAATAAATTTCTGTAGGTTAGAAAAGCAAAAGAACTTACCGCTTCTGATTCAAGCATTTGAGATGCTTCATAAAAAGCATAATGAAGCAAAATTGGTTATCTATGGAGATGGTAAGGAAAAAGATAAACTTCAAGAAATTATAAACAATAAAAATTTAGAAGAATTAATAAAAGTTTACCCTGCGACAAATGATATTCATGAAATTGCTTCTAAATGTAAAATGTTTGTATCGTCTTCCGATTACGAAGGTTTGTCAAACTCAATGTTGGAAGCAATGGCAATTGGTATGCCTGTTGTATGTACTGACTGTCCTTGTGGTGGTGCAAGAATGGTTATTGAGAATAACGTGAACGGGCTATTAGTGCCTGTCGGTGACGTTCAATCATTATATGAAGCAATGGATAGAATTCTATTCGATGACAAATTAGCTGAATCACTTGGGAAAAATGCAAGTAAAATTGCAGATGATTTAGCTCAGGATAAAATAGCAGAGAAATGGTATAATTTATTAAATTAAAATGATTTTTGATAATTATTCGCTTATAATATTATGAAAGGAAAAGATTAATGCATTACTGGGACGTTTCATCATTAATTATATATTTATTAGCCGGATGTATATTTGCCTATCTAATGAGCAACGGTACAAAACTTGCTGATAAAACAAAAATATCCATAAATAAATCGCAGCGAGTAACTTGCGATAATAGAAGGTGGAATTTATTTTTTTTCATTGCATTCCTAATATTTGTTTTTCTAGCCGTTGGAAGAAAAGTTGATGAATATTGCGGTGGTGCAGATGCAATAGTTTACGTTAACGACTTTGTTAAAGGTGATTTTACCAGATATAGTAAAACTGATATATTGTTCGGCTTGTTTTCATCTTTTATAAGATTTTTCACCAACAACTATAGGATTTATTTTTTTATAATATATAGTATAATCGTTTTTTCTTACTGTTACGTTATTAAGACATTTTGTCCTAATTATTGTAGTTTTATTCCTCTAATATGTAGTATTTTTCCTTTTATTCGTTCATTTAATACGATGCGGTCAAGTTTAGCAATAGCTGTATTTGCTATAGGGCTATGCTTTCTAAAGAAAAAGAAAAAAAGATATATTTTCTTAAGTATAATTCTTGCTATAACGTCCTGCTTTATACATCGTATGCTGATTTTGCATCTACCTAGTATTCTTTTTTATTATGTATATAAAAAAATTGGATATAAAATTAATAAAGGAAAACAAGTAATCGTCTCCATATTAATGATTGTTATAACGGTTGCCGTATCAATCTTTCTTCGAAATTATATAATTAAGTTTGGAATTTTTGATAATGATTCAACAGCAGATTCTTCTTACGTCCAAGCTTCGTTAGGTACGTCAATAATCAGTAGCTATCCTATGTATTTTGCACATATGTGTTTACTTGTAGTTATCTGGTTTTTAGATAATAAAGTTAGACGTGATGACAACTATTTGATGGTTAAAGCTTTCTGTTTATATGATATTATTATAATAATTCCTTCCGTTGTATTAGGGATATGGAGAGCGAATGAAGTTTTATATATATTCAGATTGATTATGTGGGGGTATTTGGTTGATGCGGAAGCTAAACTGTTTACCACTAAAGATAATTCCAGGCTAATTTTCCGTATTGCCGTTTTTATCGTCGTATTGGGGTGGCTTATATTTAGAATTTGGAGAACTTGGGAAAAATCTAATTTGATGCCGTATATATTTGATTTGTTTTCATAATAGGTGGTAAATTGGTTGTCTCAATTTTATTATGGGCTTATTTTGATTAATTTATTTTGGGGGTATTAAGAGTGGGGATAATTAATTTAATTATAAATAAATATAAAAAGCATATTAATCCAGTTAATTATTGGAGAAAAAAAGGCGCAAGCATAGGAGAGAGATGTGAAATTTATCCTTCCGCTTCTTTTGGGTCAGAGCCATATTTGATTACTATAGGTAATCATGTACGAATTAATAGCGGTGTTATGTTTTTTACACATGATGGCGGTGTTTGGGTATTAAGAGATTTGAAAGAGGAGTTGAATGATATAGATTTATTTGGACGTATTTCTGTTGGAGATAATGTCCATATTGGAACAAATGCAATAATTTTGCCTGGAGTTCATATAGGTAATAATTGTATAATTGGGTGTGGTGCAATTGTAACTAGGGACATTCCAGATAATTCTGTAGCAGTAGGGGTGCCAGCAAAGGTAATTGAGAATATTGATCAATACTTAATAAAAAATATGAATTTATTTCAACATACAAAAGATTTAAGTTCTAAGGATAAAAAGAGTATAATATTAACCACTAATTTAAAGGGTAAATGATTGAAAGGTCTAATTCATTATTGTATTTTTTATTTATAAATAGATTTCTACGTCTATTAAAATAGAATAGAACTAAGATAACAAATAAGAAATAGATAATTTAGTTTAATGCCGTATTTTATTATTATATCAGGTTATTGTATAATCAAGGGAAACTAAATTAACATAAATAGTTAGATTAATTGTTGAGGGCGATATATATTATGGATAGGGTTTTAGCAAAGAAGAATGTTTTAGTTTCGATTATTTGTAAAATAATTACATTAATTCTAGCGATTTTGTCTAAACGTTATCTAATTAGTTATGGTGGTGTTGAAGTAAATGGGCTTTTTTCTCTCTACTCAACAATTATAAATTTTCTCTCTGTAGTGGATATTGGTATGGGTACAGCAATAAGTTTTTGCATGTATGAACCAATTGTCAAAAACAATACTGAAAAGGTTTCCGCACTATATTGTCTATTTAAAAAGATTTACACAATATTAGGTATAATTGTTACTGTATTAGGATTAGCAATTATTCCTTTATTACCATATTTAGCGAAGGCATATACTGTCGACTTATCAACGGTGTTGTCCTATGTTTTATTCTTGGCTGGGGCAGTTATATCTTATTTTTATGCTGCGAAATTATCATTAATTAACGCATATAGAAATAACTATTTGACAACTTTGTATACTGCGATTGGGACAATTTTACAGTCAGTTGTGCAAATCATTATAATAAAGTATACAGGGTCATTTGTTGCATTTAGTGCGGCAAAAATAATTTCGACAGCGGTTCCATTCTTATTTTTTATTTTTAATAAAAAATATAATAATATTACTAAAACGAAAGCAAAGCTTGATAATAATACAAAAGCTGAAGTGCAAAAAAATATTAGAGCAATGTGCTTTCATAAGATAGGTGATATAATTTTTGCTTCTGTTGATTCATTGGTAATTTCGGCTTTGATAAGCGTTGTTGTCCTTGGTTATTACTCTAATTATTTATTAATAATTACTTCTATGACTGAAGTGACTAAATTGTTTATCATTCCTCTTACTTCAATGATTGGCAATATGAATGTTGAATCAACAAATGAAGAAAAGATTAAGTATTTCAGGTTGTTTTATAGCATAAATTTTATTTTGGGTAGCGTTTTTTATCTTGGCTATTATTCGGTCGCTCATAGTTTAGTGGAGATATTGTTAGGTAGTGGGCTTAGAATTGATGATAAACTTCTAATGTTGTTGAGTTTGACTTATTTTATACAATTTATGAGACAGTCAACATCAGTTTTTAAGGATTCTTTTGGATTATTTTATAAAGATCGATTTGTAGCTATTATTGCAGCGATTATTAATGTTGTTTTATCGTTTTTGTTGGCATATTTTATCGGAATCTATGGTGTGTTATTAGCTACAATAATAGTTGATGTGTTAATTTATCATATAATTGAGCCTCATATATTATTTAAATATGGATTTAGTAAAAAAACAAGTAGTTATTATTTCTTAAACTATTTTATTATGTTATTTTTTATAGCTGAAGTATTTTTACTTGATTTTATTTCAGTTAATTTTGATAATGTTTGGATTAATTTATTTGTTAATGCAGCTTTGTCTATAGCTATAAATATTATTCCAATAATCGTAATATGTATAATTAATCCTGATATATATACCAATTTACGAAATCGATTTATTAGAAGAAATGGTTGTAAAAAGGATACAAAACAAAATAAAAATAATGCTTATAATGATAATGATTTTTTATTTGTTTTCACTAATCGAAATCTATATTATTTTGAACAGATAGATAAAACTAAAGCCAATATTTTATATACGCTAGATAAAAAGCCAAATTTTATTTTGAGGGTGTTAAGAAAAATAAACATTAAATTAATAATGAAAGCGGAACATCTTCCTTTCTTATATAGATTTAATTGTAAAATATGTTCATTAATCTATGGGAAAGAAATTGTTAACTGTATCACGCAAGATACTGGTGTGGCTATACTTGACTCTGCTGCAACAATTGATATATTATTTATTATTAAGAATAGTCCTTCAAAAAATGTGTTTCTTATTATTTGGAATGCCGTAGATGAAAAAAAGATTCGTCTATTTAAACATTATATTAATTTAGATAATATTTACTCTTATAGCAAATATGATTGTGATAAATACGGGTTGAAAAGAATTAATGAAATTTATCTAATTGATTATCCAAAAAAAGAATTAGCTATTCATTACGATTTTTATTTTTTAGGAAGGAATAAAAACAGGTTATCACTTTTATCAAATTTCATTGAATTAATTAAGGACGACTACAAATTTAAAATAGATATATTTGTTGGGACTGATGAAATAGAAAACAATAAAAATGCTAATTTTAGTTATTTTAGAGAGTATTTATCTTATTCAGAGTATTTAGATAATGTATTTCATTCACGTTGTTTGCTGGATTTTATGACAAATAATAATATTACATTCAGAACAATTGAGGCAATGACGTTCCATAAAAAATATATTACCAACAATGTCGATATTGTTAGCTATGATTTCTATAATGAGAATAATATTTTGGTTGTAAATGATAAAACTACAATAGAAGATATTTACAAATTTATGAGTAAACCATTTGTTGAGATTTCAAGAGATATTCTTTTACAATATGATTTTTATACAATTTACAATTACTTCAAGGAATTAAGCAAGAACAACTCTAACGCATCTTTACCAATGTCTACAAATGATATTTGCGTTGAAGGAGAAAACACATGAAAGGAATAATTTTAGCTGGAGGTAGTGGTACACGCCTTTATCCATTAACAATGGTAACTAGTAAACAATTGCTACCTGTTTATGATAAGCCTATGATTTATTACCCTCTGTCTGTACTTATGATGGCTGGGATAAGAGATATTCTCATTATATCTACGCCAACTGATTTACCTAGAATGGAAGCTTTATTAGGGGATGGTTCAAAATTTGGTATTAATCTTTCTTACAAGGAACAACCTTATCCTGACGGGCTTGCTCAAGCATTTTTGCTTGGAGAAGAATTCATCGGTGATGATGCTTGTGCAATGATTCTTGGTGATAATATTTTCTATGGCGCAGGTTTAGTTAAACATTTAAAGAGTTCCGTAAAGAGAGCTGAGGAAGAAAAGAAAGCAACTATTTATGGATACTATGTCAATGACCCTGAGAGGTTTGGAATTGTAGAACTTGATGAGCAAGGAAACGCATTATCAATTGAAG
>JBJEEE010000085.1:3848-8402 GCA_051872775.1 Bacilli bacterium | reverse complement strand
CAAGCGTATCAACTTTACTTTTACGTTTTTGTCTACTCAAATCAGCCGTAATCATAATGCGATTAACTTCAACAGATGTCAATCTTTCATCATAAAGTATTACTTCTAAATTTGTGCTTTCCTCAAGCATTTGTTTAAACTCTTTAACATACTCTGCTTGAGGTCCTGATGTTCCATTCATATTAAGAGGGTTACCAAGAACAATTTTTTCTACCTTCTTTTCAGCAATTATCATTATAACACATTCAAGACACTTTTGCAAATCTTTTTCTCTAAAACGTATAGTCTCATATGCAGTTGCTATTGTACCACTTAAATCGCTAAGAGCAATGCCGCATGTCCTATTTCCTAAATCTAACCCAATATAACGCATTATTTAACTAATTCCTCTACTTTTTCCAATGCCTCATCAACTTTAGATGGATCTTTACCACCAGATTGCGCAAAATCAGGTCTACCGCCACCATTACCACCTGTAACAATAGCACATTGTTTTACAATTTGTCCACAATTTAATTGATTTCCTTTTGCTTTTGCGATGAAAACAACTTTAGATAATGTACAAACTGCAAATAGAATAAAACAATTTTCAAATTGACAAGAAATTTTATCGATAATTTCTTTAACAACATCAGTATCCATATCAGTTACTTTGGTAATAAGAACATTAGTTTCTTTTATTAACTTAATTTGATTTAAATATAAAGTTAAATCAGATGAATTTTTACTACGATAGGCTGCATCATATGCTTTTTCAAGTTCTTTTATGGCAGAACGTGCTTCAATCAAACTTAAGCGATAATTAAGAATATCTTGATAACTTCCAATTAATTTTGGTGCTAATATAGGTTTAGATTCAATCACAAATCCTTCATCTAAAGCTTTATTCATGATGTTACGACGTTTTTCTTCAAGGGCTTTTAAATCATCAGTTATACCTTGGAGATGTTCCTTAATAATAGGGATAATGTGATCTTTAGTTGTCGCAACTATTCTGAAAATTCCTGAACCCTTTGATTCAATACTTACAATTGCGAATTTTTCAATTTGCGAAGTATTGCTAACATGAGTTCCTCCACATAATTCTTTACAATCATCCATTGCAACAAGGCGAACAACTTTACCATATTTTTCTCCAAACACAGCTTGGGCACCTGTTTTCTTTGCTTCTTCTAAGGAAGTAATAATTGTTTCAACATCAATGTTGGCATTAATCTTTTCATTAACATTTTTTTCAATTTGTAAAATTTGTTCATTAGTTAAAGCTTCATAATTGTTAAAGTCAAAACGTAAATATTCATTGCTAACTAAACTTCCTTGTTGCGTAACATGACTACCTAGTACTTTTCTAAGGCTAGCATTTAATAGATGGGTTGCGGAATGATTAGAACAAATATTCAAACGATAATCTTCATCAACATCTAGACTAACTTCATCATTTTCGTGAATTACCGTATTTTTCATATCAACAAAATGAGCGTGTTGACCATTTGGAAACTTGATAGTATTGAATACTTTAAATGTTTCATTATTATATATAATATTTCCTTGATCACCTAATTGACCGCCCATTTCTCCATAAAATGGAGTATGATCAAAAATTAAAATTATTTCGCCATCAGCTTCTTTTACGCGTTTTCCATCTTTAAAAATACCAATAATATGTCCTTTATCATTCAAAGTATCATATCCAGTAAATGATGATGGTTGTTTAAAATTCAAATATTCTTCGTTTTGAATGTTCATTGATTGCTCATTATTACGTGCATTTCTTGCACGTGTTTTTTGCTTTTCAAGTTCATGTTGAAATTCGGCAACGTTAACTGTGAATCCTTTATCTGCAGCAGCTTCAATGGTCAATTCAATTGGAAACCCAAAAGTATCATAAAGTAAGAAAGCATCAGCTCCGCTTATTTCACCATTGGAATTTTTAATAATAATATTTAATTGCTTTTCACCAGATTCTAATGTTTTATGGAAATTCTCTTCTTCGATTTTTACCAATTTAACGATAATATTTTCTTTCTCAATTAAATAATCATAAAAACTCTTCATATTTTCAATTACAATATGAACAATTTTGTATAAAAATGGTTCATTAATACCAAGTCTCTTTCCCATTCTTACCGCACGACGAAGAATACGACGTAATACATAACCACGACCTTCATTAGAAAGTATAGCACCATCAGCTAAAGCAAAAGTTACACTTCTAATATGATCAACAATCACTCTAAAAGCCATTCTTTGTTCTTCATTACATGAATTATAGCTAATATTACATAAATTTTCTACGTATTTAATCATAGGCATAAACAAATCAGTTTCATAGTTTGTATCAACCCCTTGAAAAACGCATGCTAAACGTTCAAGTCCACATCCTGTATCAATATTTTTACTTGGAAGTTCAGGATATTCACTGCGAGGTAATCCTGTAGTTGAATTAAATTGACTAAATACAATATTCCATATTTCAATAAAACGATCATTTTCAATATCATCTGTTAATAACTTAATGCCTAAATTTTGAGGATCATATTTACTACCACGATCAAAGAAAATCTCCGTATCGGGGCCACATGGTCCTTCACCAATTTCCCAAAAATTATCTTTTAAAGGGATTAAATGCGTTTTATCAACACCAAGTGAAACCCATTTATTAAAAGTATCAACATCATTTGGATAATAAGTTATATAAATTAATTCTCTAGGAATTCCAAACCATTTTTCATCAAATAAAAGTTCACTAGCAAATTCTAATGCCTCATTTCTAAAGTAATCACCAATAGAGAAATTACCTAGCATTTCAAAAAATGTATGATGACGAGCAGTTTTACCAACATTTTCTATATCATTTGTTCTAAGTGATTTTTGCGCATTACATAAACGAGGATTTTCAGGAACTTCGCGTCCATCAAAGTATTTCTTAAGGGGCGCTACTCCAGCATTAATCCATAGTAAAGTTGGATCATCGACAGGAATTAAAGATGCACTCGGAACAACTTTATGTCCTTTTGATGCAAAAAACTTTAACCATATATTTCTTATTTCATAACTTTGTAATTTTTTCATGTTCTTTTTCCTCTTTCTATAAAAATAAAAAGTCGCCCCTTCGTAAAGGAACGACTAATAATCGCGGTACCATCCTAATTTGTAATATAAATTACACCCTCTATAAGCTTTAACGGGCTTACCCGGGAAGGATTAATTCCACTAAAAAGGAGCTTCTACATACTATTATCTAGTTTTTCACCACACAACTAGTCTCTAAACATAATAAATATGTATACTAATCTTTTATTATCGATTTAAATTATGCAGCTTTTTCTTCGCCGCTTTCAGATTGTTCTGCTTTTTCAGCTTCTTTACGAGCACGAGCTGCTTCTTTTTCTGCAAGTTTAATTGCTTCTCTTTCAGCCTTTTGTCTTGCTCTTTCTTCTTCTTTTAAACGTCTAGCTTCTGCTTTTTGTTCTTCTTTAATTCTTAATTCTTCAGCAACTTGATCTTCAATGTATTTTGCGGCAAGTTTAATCATTGTTTTAATTTCTTTTTCATCAAACTCACCTTTATTAGTGAACTTAAACCATTCTTCACCTTTAGGAGAAGTTGCTTTAACAACAGTACCTGGATATTTAACAATTAAATTATATGCTTGTTCTGGTGTAGAACAGAAAGTAATACGATAATCACTTGAAGTAGATTGTGCAACAAGGAATAATTTCTTACCTAAATAGAATTTAACAAGATTACCTTTAGCATTAGCAACTTGTCTAATCTCTTTATCAGGAAGACTTCCTGCATATTTTACCAATTTGTTAAATGTAGGTTTTAATACTTTAGGTTCTGGTTTAGGTTCTGGATTTGCTAAAAACTCATAAGATTTAGCAATTGCTTGTTGAACTAAATTAGCGTCTAATTCACCTTTATTAACAATCTTAAACCAGTTTTCACCTTTTGGAGATGTTGGTTTTGATACAGCACCAGGAAGTTTATTAATCAAAGACATTGCATAATTACGTTTAGCAAG
The DNA here is from genome assembly GCA_051872775.1 of Bacilli bacterium. Lineage (GTDB taxonomy): Bacteria > Bacillota_I > Bacilli_A > ML615J-28 > CAG-313 > UMGS75. The sequence goes on along the minus strand of JBJEEE010000085.1, from coordinate 4,375 downwards.
GAAGACAAGACGATAATCGCTATTAGTCTTTTGCATAATTAAGAATGGTTTCTTACCAATCATAAACTTGTGTTGAGTATTTTTTGCATTCGAAACAACATTAATGTCATTTCCTTGTGCTTTAACAAAGCCAATTAACTCATCAAAGGAAGGAACAAATACCTTAGCAGGTTTTGGTTTTGGTTCAGGTTTAGGAGCTACAACAACTTGAGGAACAGGAACTTCAACGACTTGTGGAACATACTCATCTTTTTCTTTTTGGAAACTAGCTTGTTCCTCTTCTAATGAAGATTTTTCTTCTTCTAGTGCTTTTCTTGCTTCTTCTAATGAAGATTTTTCTTCTTCAAGTTCTTTTCTTGCTTCTTCTAATGAAGATTTTTCTTCTTCAAGTTCTTTTCTTTCTTCTTCTAATGAAGATTTTTCTTCTTCAAATGCTTTTCTTTCTTCTTCTAATGAAGATTTTTCTTCTTCTAATGCTTTTCTTTCTTCTTCTAATGAAGATTTTTCTTCTTCTAATGCTTTTCTTT
>JBJEEE010000085.1:0-3748 GCA_051872775.1 Bacilli bacterium | reverse complement strand
CTTCTTCAAGATGAGCAACTTCTTCTTCAACTTCATTCTTTTGTTCTTTTAAAGCATTCTCTTGAGAAAGACATTGAACTTGAACTTCACCAAGTACAACTTGTAATTGAGCAAGTCTTTCTTGTAAATCAAGAAGTTGTTCTCTATTTAATTGTTCTTCTTCAGATTCAGTTTCTTCTGAAAGTTTTTCTTCTAATTCAGCAATCTTAGCTTCAAGACTTGCTTTTTCTTCTTCAAGTTGAGCCAATGTTTCTGGTTTAATATCCTCAATACCAAGTTGTTCTTTAGAATATGTATATAGAGATTTTAATAAATGATTTTCTGCATAGTCATATTCACGTTTATGTAATGCCATAAACTCTTCAATTAAAGCTTTTTTAGATTCAACTGAATATTCAGGATTAGAAATGTACAAACGAACAAGTGACAATACTTGTACAGCTGCAATCAATAGACCTAAGACAATAGGAGTAATAATTAATAATACTGATGTGTTTTCAAAAGCAACCTCAAGTCCATGATAGCGATTAGCAATACTACTTGTTAAGAATAAAACACCTAAATATAATACGGCAAGTAAAGCATCAATTAACATTGATTCATTTTTGCTAAAAACGATAACTGCTTTATAAAAGAAATGAGTTAATAAACCAACTGCAACAAATAAACCAGCTACAAAGATAACCATCCATAACCATGACATATTTGAGGCAAATGGACGAGTTGATCTTACAAGCATTAATAATGCATTAGCAAGTGATGCAAAAGCAATGGTAAATAATGGGAAATAACTTGTAACTGTAGTATATCTAACTGATGGTCGATAATTGCGATATTTTGAATTTAAATTTAGTAAATATAATACTAAACCAAGAAGAGGCAAAACCCAAACTTTGACAACTATTTCGGCTGTAAGAACATCTTTAACACCCCAAGGAACAGCGATAACCATGGCAAAAACGATGGAAATCATACTAATAATAAACATTGATTTTTTTTCACGATCATTTAACATAATATTTATTTCCTTTCTACGCTTACTTTTCGCCGTTTTCCTTTTCAACATCTGTTTCTTCTTTTACAACTTCTGTTGCTTCTGCTTCTACTTCTTTAGCTGCTTCTTCAGATGTTTCCTCTTTTACTTCTTCATTAGGATTTTCATCATTTTCTTCAACAACTTCAGATGTTACAGTTTCTACTGCTTCTGTTTCTTCTTCAACTTCTTCTTTTGCTTCATCAACTGTATCTTTACTACTTTCTTCTACAGTTTCAGCTGCCTCAGATTCTACTTCTTCAACTTCTAATGTTTCAGAATCTTCTTTTTCCTCTTCTTCAACTGTATCTGGTTGAAGTTCTTCATCTTCAGAATTATTTGCAAAATATTCTTCAAAGTCATCTAAAATATCGTTATAAGCACGTTCATATTCACGTTTAACAATATTATCATAATTTCTTTCAAACATTTCACGATTAACATAAATACTACGATTATTCTTCTTAAATAGTTTTGTAAGAGCATAGCAATGAACAATAAATGCTACTAATGCTAAAACATAAATACAGAATAATAAAATATCACCTTGTCCGACATATGATGCTTCATTTGCAAAGAAATTTAAATATGTCGTATTAGTACGCCATGAAACTAAAATGAAACAAATTATAATTACGCCTACAACAGCATCAAATATAACGGTTCCTACTCGATCAAAACGAATTACGATATTTGATAAAAAATGGAAAGTAAGAATTGTTAAGAATACGTAAATTACTAACAATATCATTACTACGCCCCAAACACCAAATCCTAGTGGCTCAGTACTAAATGATAGAGTATGTATAATAGAAATAATTATAGCTACCAAATATGAAATAAGAGGGAAATAGCTCATTACATTAATAATTTTAGAGCGATCTAAGCCATCTTTGATTTCTTGATATTTTTTTACATTAGCAAATATTGATAAAGCTACTAAAACTACTGGAAAGACTACATATTTGATAATCATTTCTGTAAATACAACATCATTTACATTGCTAAGGGTGCACATAAAAGGTAATGTGCGGAAAGGTATAAGTGTAACTATGGCAATAAGCATTGAAACTATTGCGCAAAGATACATGTAAATTTTTTGTCCTTTTGTTAACATACATTCACTCCCTTGTTTGTTTTAATTATTACATCTATATTACATTTCATAAATATGTATATTAATACGGATATATTATACCATATTCGTTTTTTTTTGTAAAATGATTTATACATATTTTTCGTAAAATTTCCTACTAAATAACATATTTTTTTGCTTTAAAAATTATTTGAATAATTGAAAGCACAGGTATTGCCATTAACATACCTATAATTCCAAATAGTTTTCCAAATAAAGTAACAAAAAATATAGCTAAAATCGGATTAGTTTTGATGCTTTTACTTTCCATGTGTGGAGTTATAAAATTACTTTCAATAAATTGTAATAAAATAATGAGAATTAAAACCGAAAAAAAACGCTGTGGTACCGTACTCATAGTAAATATTAAGACAATAGAACCCCCAATATATGGTCCAATATAAGGGATTATATTCGTAATTCCTATGACAGTTCCCCATAATAGTGGTAAATCTAACTGAATAAACATCAAACCAAATGTACTAAGAATTGTTAATATCACCATAACAATTACTATCCCTTTAAGATATGAACGCATACTTATGGCAATTTCATATAAAGCACTTAGAGCGTTATTCCATCTTCTTCTAAGAAATATGTTTTTGATAAATGTTGTAATTTGATGATAATAAATAATGAAATAAAGCATTAATATTGGTGTAACAATAAAAATAACAATATAGGAAAAAGTCCCTTGTATAATTTTGGTAAAAATATCAATAATTGTATGCTTGTTTTCATAAATAAATGACATTATTTTAGATGTAGTTATGTTAAATTTATAATTCTCAATTTTAAGTTTACCTAATATTTGATTGATAATCTTCTCTAAACTTTCTAAATAATTGGGTAGATTTGTAATTAATTTTTGAATTTGATTAATTAATATAGGCACAATTAGATAAACAAAAAGAGTTATAATACCAATAAATATAATAAGAATAATGATAGCAATAATACTTCTTTTAATTTTAAACCTTTCAAAAAAATCAACAAGGGGATTAACTAAAAAAGCAAGAGTAAACCCCAAAATAAAGGGTAACAAAAATACAATGGTAGCATTAATAAATGACTTAAACTTTGGCAATAGATAAAAAAAGAGTATTAACGAAACTAATATTAATAATAGTTTTAAAAGTTTATTTGTGATTCGATCCATAGAGACACCTCAATATTATTTTGTGTGAAACAATGGAACTTAAACAAAAAAATGCATTCTATATAGTTAGAATGCATTTAATATTATTAATTATTAATTATTATTTATTAATTAAATATTTTGCAGTACGAACCATTTGGCAAGTATAACTCATTTCGTTATCATACCAAGCGATAACTTTAACTAATTGTTTGCCATCTACTTCCATGATCTTTGTGCATTGAGCATCAAATAATGTACCACAAGTTTGACCAATAACGTCAGATGAAACGATTGGATCTTCAGTATAGAAGATTGTTTCGTTTGCAGCAGCTTTAACAGCAGCATTAACTTCTTCTACAGTTACAGGACGAGCAGGTTCCCATACTAAGTCAACTACTGAACCAGTGATAGTTGGAACACGTAGTGCCATACCATCAAG
>JBJEEE010000084.1:0-30141 GCA_051872775.1 Bacilli bacterium | reverse complement strand
TAGTTTCAGCAACAAAATCTATCTACTCTTTTTATTTAGGTGTGTTATAATGACCTTATTAGACGAGTGTATTTTGTTGCTGTCACAAATGAAAGGGGTCTTAATAGTGATAAGTGATACACAAAATGCACAATCTCCTACAAAGGAAAAAAAGACTTATACAGTAGAGGAAATTGCTGAACAACTGGACATTAGCAAAAAGGTAGCTTATTCATTAGTAAAAAGCGGTCAATTCAGTTATGTTCGTGCTGGTAAAGCCATACGGGTATCAAAGGTTTCTTTCGATAAATGGTTAAATGAAATTTAACTATAAGGAGAGAAAATTATGGCTTCAATCAAACAAAGAAAATCAAGTTTTTCAGTTATTTATTGGTACTTAGATAGTGCAGGAGAAAGAAAACAAAAATGGGACACGCTGGAAACAAGAAAAGAAGCAAAACAGCGAAAAGCCTTTATAGAATACTATCAAGAGAAATTTGGATATGTGATAGTTCCATTAGAGGAACAATTTGCACATCAGATTGAAAATTCTAAAAAGGAGTTAGATGTTGTAGACAAAGATATTACATTGCGTGATTTCCTAGAAATTTTTGTTAATTTATATGGCACATCTAAATGGTCGCCGAGTACATTTAGTAGTAAGGTAGGCAGTATTGAAAATTATATCAATCCGATTATTGGAGATTGGAAACTGAATGAAATAACTACAAAAAGTCTATCAAAATACTACAATGATTTATTGAGCGTTCCAGAAGTACCACGGGCAAACAGAAAAGCAACTGGTCGTTGTGTTCAACCAGCGAACATCAAAAAAATACATGATATTATCCGCTGTGCCTTAAATCAAGCTATCCGCTGGGAGTATATTGATACAAACAAAAGAAACCCTGCGTCTTTGGCTACGTTACCAAAAATTCCAAAGACTAGGCGAAAAGTGTGGAGTGTTCAAACATTTCGAGAAGCGGTAAAAGCCACGGAAGATGATTTGCTTTCAATTTGTATGCACTTAGCTTTTTCCTGCTCTATGCGAATTGGAGAAATTACAGGACTTACATGGGAAGATGTTATTATTGATGAAGAGTCCATTGCTACAAATAATGCAAAGGTAATCATCAATAAAGAACTTTCAAGAGTAAATGCAGAAGCTATGCAGAAATTAAAGGAAAAGGATATTTTAAAGATTTTCCCAACGCAAAAACCGCATTGTACCACAAGGCTTGTCTTGAAAACGCCAAAAACAGAAACAAGTAATCGTGTTGTCTGGTTACCTAAAACAGTTGCGGAACTATTGGTGCAATATAAAAAAGACCAGCAGGAATTAAAGGAATTTTTAGGAAGTGCCTACAATGATTACAACCTTGTTATTGCGTTGGATAATGGCAATCCCGTGGAAAGCCGTATTGTTAGAGATAGGTTTCAAAAGCTCTGTGAAGAAAACGATTATGAAGTTGTGGTATTTCACAGCCTACGCCATTTAAGTACGGGTTATAAACTCAAAATGACAAACGGAGATGTTAAGTCCGTACAAGGCGATACTGGTCACGCAGAAGCAGAAATGGTTACAGATGTATATTCAGAAATCATTGACGAGGACAGACGTTTCAATGCACAAAAAATGGATAAAGAATTTTATTCTACGCTTAATGATGATACAGACAATCCAAAGCAAGATACCGACTTAACCGATAGTGATATGGCGTTATTGGAACTGATTAAATCTTTATCGCCAGAAATGAAAGAGCAATTTTTAAAGCAGGCACTTCAAAGATAGAATTTCAAAAGTGTTAGCAAATTCCAAAAAAACCAGCGATTTTTCTTCAAAAATAAAAAAGTGTTAGCAAGCCTATTTCCTTAAAAGTCTTAAAAAAATATCGAATAAAAAATGACAGATTGAAAACAATTCGTATTCAGCGTAAATAGAAAGCCATAAATAAAGAAACGCTGAAAACCTTGTAAAATAAGGCTTTCAGCGGAGTTTGTGGCGTCCCAGACAGGAGTCGAACCTGCGACGTTTCGCTTAGGAGGCGAACCCTCTATCCTGCTGAGGTACTGGGACATTCTTAAAAATCTATTCAATTTTATCTAGTTATCATATCAAAAGGCGTTTGTTCCACCTAGCCCTTAGGAGGCGAATGCTCTATCCAACTGAGCTACGAGGACAGCAAAAATATTTTACTTTCTTTATGAAAATAACGCAACAAACAAAAAATAATTTAAAAAAAGTCCAGTTTTCTCCTAATAAGAAGTAGGAGGAAACAAATACATGAAAAAAAGATATGTTCTATTAGCAACTAGCTTAATTGCGGTTTCTAATCTAATAGGCGTGAAGCCTTTGTCCGCCAACGAGAAAGAAGGTATTAGGTTTGGAGTAAGAGGTCTTTCTGAATCGGAAATCTATAGTAGCATCTGTCCTAAAGTAGGTGGCGTAGTTGATTTAACGTTGCTCGAAAGTGAAACGAACATGCTAAATCCACAATATGTCGATGATACAAAAAACGGAATAGTAACGTTAAGCAAATACTTCGACTATAAACTCAGAGCGGAGAGTTGGTACACTATTGCAATTCTTTCTAACGGCTTATATCAAGCGTATGAAAACGATGCAACAGGATATGGTTTTAATTTTGAGTTCACTAATGCGGAAGGAGATTTTTATAACTATGAAGCGGAGAGAGATGGGGTATTAAACGATATAGCAAATAACGGTAATAATTACCTCCAATTCTACTGCGCTCCTTATACTAATTATGAAACAGCAGCAATCTATATAGCATTTAAGACACCATCTTCATCTAATGGTTATGTTAACTTGGTCAATTTCTCTTACGAATCAGATTCTAGCGGCACTTATCCTTCTCCAGGTATCGCTTCGATGTGGTTTGGGGATCTTGAAGACGATCCAGGAATTGAACCATATTGTGGCCCTTCCTGTAACATCGAACAGGCGACAGAAGGATCATTTACTGGACCATATATAAATGGGTCAGTCTTTCCGCTTTCAATCCCTTACGGTTCTTCTTTTTCTTTAAATGACATGTTTGGATCTTTAATCGCATATGATACTGGTGATGATTGCTTTGTAAGTGTCGAATTAGAAGAGGATAATTACTCATCGCAAAAAGAAGTTATCAACACTCCTTTAGATGTTGTTTTTAGCGCGATCGATAGCTCGAATAACAAATCAACTTTCACCTTTAGAATAACTTTAGTAGATGATGTTAAACCTGTAATAAGTGTTATAGATACCACTAAAGAGATTTCTTATAAGACTCAGCTTAACGATCAGGTTTTGCTAGAGAATTTCGAAATTTCCGATAACTATTCAAGAGGAGTAAAGGAAGTAAAGATTAAAAACTGCGATTATTCTTCTTTAGGAACCTTTATCGGTACGTTTGAATTCGATGTAGAAGCTACAGATTATTCGAATAACGTTACTACTATTAACTCTTCAGTTGAGATTGTCGATGATGTTGCTCCAGTTATCACTGGGCCAGATGAAGTAAATCTAAATGCTAACGATCCATATAGTAGAGAAAGGTTTTTATCGTTATTTACTGCTGTCGATGAGATCGATGGTGAAGTAGAGATGTATTACGTCTTTGATGATTATTTTGAAAATGCGACAAAAAAAGGTGTTTACGACGTCGCTATTCAAGCTAAAGACAGCCATAACAACATAGTTGAATTTCGAATTAGAGTATATGTTGATGATACGGATGGACCAGTATTCTACGTCAAAGAATCAACGATCACAACGACTTCAAATAAACCACTTTCACCGATGAAAATCTTAGAATCTCTTGTTCGACAAAACGTGTTACCAAATAAGAACTACATCAACGCTGAGATAGTAGAAGGAGATTATGGATATAAATCTAAAGTTGAATTCGGGACATATGAAATTAAATTGCTTGCGACAGCTGAAGATGGTTCAAGCGAATTAGTTAATGTTACAATTAACGTTATCGAAGAGACTCAAGAACTTAACTTTTGGCAAAAAGTTCTCGTTTTCTTCAAAGGAATATTCGATAAGATTTCTTCATTCTTTAAAGGCTTATTCGCATTTTAAGTTTAAAATATATAGATTAAGTGATAAACTTTAATCTATAGGTACCATGGCGGAATGGTAGACGCGTCAGACTCAGAATCTGATGAGAAATCATAAGAGTTCGACTCTCTTTGGTACCACCATATTGAAAAGATAACACGTTTGTTGTGCTTCAGTAGCCAATGACGTGTTTTTTTGTTGTTTTTGCCAAGTTTAAATCTCCACACGGGATAGGCATTGGAGCAATTGTGATACAAAAATAGAGATTGCTCTGGTGTATGCAAAATCACAATTACACGATATAGCCACAATTACACGTTTACCCCTACTTTTACACGATTAGACCACAAAAACACGATTAGATAAAAATTTGATGCAAAAGAGCTGTATTAATATCGATTAAGAGTTAACATACGACCATCTCTTAAAGGATGGTGAAATAGATGAATAGACTATATGTCAAGAAGAGAAATCTTCGTTATTTTTATTACTGGCTTGAGCATATCTATCAGGATGCCGAAATTAACATTGATTGCTGCGAGTATACATTGAGAAACCATCTCGATGAGCTTAAGCCAAAAGAAATACTGCAACTAAACAAAGAAATAGCCGACTCGAAAACGATATTAAAACAATATGAGGAAATAGAGACACTATGCAACGCAGTCGAGAAAGAAGTGTTATGCTCTCCAAGAGCCCCTTATGGATTGATAGCAGGAATGAAGGTGGAATCATTCAAAAGAATAAGGCTTGAGGTATTTAAAAAATGGGCAGCTATTGTTATGCCTTCTGATGTTATCTATGTACACGAAATAGATAATTTTAAACTTGGAAGTTTGCTAAAAGAAAGACGGGTAGAATTAAATCATACTTCCATTGAAATATCTTCATTCATAGGAATTTCAAATAATGCATTCAGAAACTATGAAAAAGGGCTGAGAACTATTCCTCTTAATGTTTTGTATGCTATATGCGAGTTATATAAGTTGGATATGAAAGAACTACTTGAGAAGTCATTTTTATAATATGTAAGAATCAAGTCATTTGATGAGATGTTTTGATGCGAAAAGGGGTATGCTAAAAATTTGATTAGGCATGCTAAAAAGTAGAGTGGGTATCAAAAGACAAGAAGCTGATATTCAAATTTAGAAATGGAAAAGAGATACAAGTATAAGATTAGATGTTGAATCGACCTTCATCAGAAATGGTGGAGTTTTTATTTTGATTTCAAAATTCTCAAGCAAACACATTGACAGGCATCTATATGTTGTATATAATATAGTTAACATCTATGTGAGGTGCCTTATGAACAATCAAGAATTTCTAGAAAAGATCAAACTTTTAAACGATAATACACGACTTACTATTCTTCAGATGCTCTCCAAAAACGGAACATTATGTGCATGTAAGATATTAGAGGAATTAAGCATAACGCAAGCTACCTTATCACATCATATGAAGGTATTGGCTAATGCGGGAATAGTCGAAGTAAGAAAAGACGGCAAATGGTGTTACTACAGTCTAATAAAAGAGAACATATGTGAGATAGCTAATTTTATTAAAGACATTTGTTCTTCTAATAGTGGATAACAAATCATGTTGTTGCAAATAAGCCTTAATTGGCTTTTATTTTTAATGTATGCATAGATGAACATCTATATGAAAGGAGAAAAAATGAGAAAACAAATTAAATGGATCATTCCAATAGCAATATTAACAATGATTTTGATTTATGTATTGATTGGAATATTCGCAGGTTGGGATACTGCCAAGCTTCCTTGGGATTTTATAAGTGACCAAATTCTAGGAATGAAGTGGCTGAATGAGTTGATAGGAAAAATCATTAAGGGAATAAGTGGAGTTTATGAAGAATCCGCGTGGCAAACTAAAACTCAAAATGCGATACAGTTCTTCATATACGATTTTATTAAAATTGGCATTTTGCTATGCGTATTGATATTTGCCATTTCGTATATTCAATCATACTTTCCACCAGAGAGAGCAAAGAAAATCTTAGGGAAATACCATGGCATAGGAGCAAATATTATCGGAGCACTATTGGGGACCGTTACTCCATTTTGCTCGTGCTCTTCCATTCCAATCTTTATTGGTTTCACTAGAGCGGGACTATCTAGCGGTGTGACATTTAGTTTTTTGATATCAAGCCCGCTTGTTGATTTGGGCTCTTTAATGCTACTTGTTGGATTTTTCGGATGGCCAATAGCAATTGCATATGTTTTAGTAGGCTTAATTCTTGCCGTTGTAGGTGGAACGATTATAGAAAAAACGGGGTTAGGCAAAAACGTGGAAGCATTTGTGTTAAGTGGTGCTTCAGTAGCTGATGCTGAAAGTTATGAGATGTCGCAAAAGGAAAGGCTCAAATATGCATTTGAACAAATGTGGGATACATATAAAAAAGTATTCATTTATATCGTAATTGGAGTTGGTATAGGATGCATTATACATAACGTAATCCCAGAAAGCTGGATTGAAATGGTTTTGGGATCTGATTCATGGTATTCCCCATTGGTTGCAACGGTGCTGGGCACTCCAATGTATGCGGATATTTTCGGTACGCTACCAATTGCGGAAGCACTGTATGGGAAAGGTGCGGGTCTAGGAACGATTCTTTCATTTATGATGAGCGTTACAGCTTTATCCTTACCTTCGCTTATTATGTTAAGAAAGGCTGTAAAGCCTAAATTATTAGGTGCGTTTATTTTAATTGTTGTTATCGGGATAATCCTAATAGGATATCTCTTTAATATATTTGGATATTTATTCATATAAGGAGGAAAAATTAATATGAAAATTCAAGCATTAGGCGGATGCTGTAGTAAGAAATCAACAGCAAATTATGAGGCAATAGTTGAGGCTGCAAAGGAATTGGACATTACAGATGAGGTCATTCATGTAACTGATATGGAAGAGATTATGAGTTTAGGCGTAATGTCGACTCCAGGACTTGTAATCGATGGCAAAGTCATGTCTGCAGGTAGGGCATTGAGCGTTAAAGAAGCAAAAGCCATAATCGAAAAGGCGATGAGTAAAAAAGCTTGCTGTTGTAAATAGAATCAAAGGTTATGGGTATGCCAAAAATTTGATTAGGTATGCCAAAAATTTGATTAGGTATGCCAAAATTTCAAAGGGGTATGCCAAATTGTATTAAAATTGCTCTACTAACACATTAAATACGAAAACGCTTTGATACAGTAGGAATTCTGTTTCAAAGCTTTTTTATACCAAAATATAGGGGTTGAAGTCCCGGAATTGATAGTTGAATAAACCAAATTAATACAAATTCCTGAGCTGTTAAACAAAATTGATGTTTAACCTTCAGGATTTTTTTATTTCTATAAAACTTCTCAAAAACGATAGACCCATTAAAAAAACGAAAGATGTTTCTAAAAAACGTTAGGGGTATTAAAAAAACGGAAGGTATTATTTTGAGAAAAAAATGAGATTTTAATGAGACTAAATGTCGAATAAATAGACATTTTGCTAAAAAAGTGCTATAATAATGGAAAAGAAAACGGCATTTCAAGGAGATATATTATGAATATTGATTATGCAAAAGCGATTAAACAATTACGTAGTAAAATGATTCTTTCACAAGTTGAATTTGCTGAGCTTTTAGGCGTTGCATTTTCTACTGTAAATAGGTGGGAGTCTGGTCTTTATGCTCCAACAATTAAAGCAAAAAGAAAGTTAGCACCATTGTTTGAAAAATATAACATCATATTGGAGGAAAAAGAAAATGGCTAAGAAAACGAATGATAAAACAATTAATATTGATAATATTCTTTTTAATTGTAGAGATATTTTAAGAGCAGCAAGAAACTCAGGATCATTCTTTGAAAAAAGAGATATGATGCTTACTTTAGTTTTCTTGCGCTTTATAGGTGAAAAATATGAAGATGGTCTTGCTAAATTAATTATTAATCTAAAAGAACAGGGATTAGATGTAGAAGATGAAAACATAAAAAAAGCATTTATCGAAGATGCTACTTTTACTGACGGAACATATAATCTTCCTAGAATTGCTAGATGGAATACCATTATTAATACTCCAGCTCCTAAATTAAATGTTGCGCTAGACGATGCATTAAAAGCTTTAGCAGATAGCGATGATTCCTTAAAAGGATGCTTTGTTGAAGGTACATTCACAACTAGGAATTTAGCTCCTAATGATATCAAGAAATTAGTTGATGAAGTAAATAAAATTAGTCATAAAGCTTTTGGTGAAGAAAAAGATTTAATCGGAAGAGTATATGAATACTTTTTGAAGGAATTTGCAGTAAATGCAACTAAAGAAGAAGGCGAATTCTATACCCCTCATGATGTTGTTCAATTAATGGCGGCTATAGTTGAACCATTTGATGGTACTTTATATGACCCTGCATGTGGTTCTGGAGGTATGTTTATTCAAAGTGCTGACTTAGTTAAGTCAAAGCAAGGTAACCTAAATAGTATTAATGTCTATGGCCAAGAAAAAGATGCTGCAACTTATAGACTTGCAAAAATGAATCTTGCATTAAGGGGTATTAGTAATAATCTTGGTGGCACAAATGACTCATCATTTACTAATGATTTACATAAAGGTAAATATTTTGATTATATAATGGCAAATCCTCCATTTAACCTTAAGGGTTGGTATAACTCTGATTTAAAAGATGATTCAAGATGGGCAGATTACGTTACTCCACCAGAAAGTAATGCTAACTATGCTTGGATTTTACATATGCTTTCACATTTAAAGCCAGGTAAAGGAGTAGCGTGATTTTTACTTGCAAATGGTGCATTAAACGATAGTGATACTTTAGAAATTAGAAAGAGATTAATTAAAAATGATAAAGTAGAAGCAATAATTGTTTTACCTAGAGAATTATTTATTACAACTGACATTAGTGTTACTCTATGGATTCTAAATCAGAACAAAAAAGGTGGAATATATCATGGTAGAAAACAAAGAAATCGTGAACACGAAATATTGTTTATGGATTTAAGAACATGGACAGAAAATCCTGTTAAGAATGAAAATAAAAAGAAAGTTAGATTAGATTCTACTCAAATAGAAAGAGCTGCTAAGATATATCACGATTGGCAAAATGAAGGAACAGATGGCAATAAATATGAAGTTCCTGAACTTTATAGAAGTGTAAATATTAATGAAATAAAAGACAAAGGGTGGACTCTAACTCCTAGCAAATATATTGAATTTACCGACCATGATTTAGATATTAATTTTGAAGAAGAAATGAAACGCATTCAAAATGAAATGAAAGAAATAATGAAAGAAGAAAAGAAATCTCAGCAAATGCTTGAAGAAGCTTTTGAAGGTATTGGTTATGGCATTAAGTAAGTATAGAGTAGGGAATTTAATAGATATTATTGATGAGCGTAATTCGTTTGGAATTACAAATTTTTGTGGAATTAATATCAATAAAGAATTCATGCCTACTGCTGCTAATACTGATGGATTGGATGAAAGCAAGTATAAAGTTGTAAGAAGAAATCGATTTGTGTTCAGTGGTATGCAAACTGGTAGAGATCAGTGTATACGGATTAGTATGTATAACAATGATGAGCCAATAATTGTATCGCCAGCGTACATTACATTTGAAGTTAGAAGACTTGATTTAGTTATTCCTTGCTATTTTTTTATGTTTTTTAAATCATCTGAGAAAGATAGATTAGGAGCTTTTTATAGTGATGGAAGTATAAGATCAAATCTAGATTGGGATAGATTTTGTGATATTGAAATAGAACTTCCAGATTTACCAACTCAAGAAAAGTTTGTTAATGTTTATATTTCAATGCTTGAAAACCAAAAGAATTATGAGCGTGGGTTAGAAGATTTAAAGCTTGTTTGTGATGGTTATATAGAAGATTTACGTAGAAAAATGCCTTGTGAGAAAATCGGCCCTTATATTGAAGAAACGAGCCGAAAGACAGATGATTCATCTTTACAAATACAAGGAATCTCTAATCAACGCAAATTAAATGATTCGAATAGTAGAGTGGATGGAGTAGATACAACAAAGTATTTAAGAATTGATTCAAGAGAATTTGGATATAGCCCTATACATATCAATGATGGTTCTATAGCGCTCAATAATACCGAAAACTCATTTTTGCTTTCACCAATATATGCTACTTTTAAGGTAAAAAATGAGAGTATTCTCTTGTCTGAATATTTGATGCTTTGGTTTAGTAGAGAAGAGTTTACAAGGTATTGTTGGTTTCATGCTTTTGGCAGTGCTAGAGATACTTTTGAATGGAAACAAATGTGTGAGGTTGAAATTCCTATTCCAAAAATCAATGTTCAAAAATCAATTGTAGATATTTATCGAGTTTACAATAAAAGAAAAGAGATAAAGGAAAGATTAAAAAAGCAAATTAAAACTATATGTCCAATATTAATTAAAGGATCTATCGAAGAAGCAAAGGAGGTATAAGATATGGCTATATTAACTGAATATAATGGTCATTATTGTGAATCACAATATGAATATGCCTTCATTGGCTTTTTAGAACAAGAAGGTTGGATTTATACTGCTGGTAATACCATAAATAGAAGGAAATCAGATGTACTACTTAAAGAAGATTTAGTATCTTTTATTAAGAAAACAGAACCAACATTTATTGATGATGATATTCAAAAAATATATGATTCATTACGTTTAGTAGGTGCTGAATCTGACTTTGCTACTCTTCATAAAGTGTATGGATGGTTAGTTAATGGAATTCAATTTACTCCATTAAATCAAAGAACTAAGATGGTTAATCTTATTGATTTTGAAAATCCTTCAAACAATATTTTTAGAGTAGTAAACCAATTAGTAGTGGAATATACAAATAATGGAAAAGTTGAAACAAGAAGACCAGATGTAATGCTTTATATAAATGGTATTCCTCTATGTGTTATCGAGCTTAAAAATCCAGCTGATGCAAATGCTACTATTTATGATGCTTGGGAACAAATTAATGTACGTTACTGGAGGGATATCCCACACTTATTACATTATTGTCCTTTAGCGTGTATTTCTGATGGAGTTAAAACTAGACTGGGAACAGTAAGAACTCCATATGAGCATTTCTATTCGTGGAGAAGAGTAAATGATGGTGATAAGGTTTCAACATTACCATTTGAAGAAACTAAAGCAATGATAAAAGGTGTTTATTCACCTGTTAGATTCTTGGAGATTTTTAGAGACTACATTTATTTTAGAGATACTATCTATGATAGAGATGAAGTTGAAATCGTATGTAGATATCCACAATTCTTTGCAACCAGATTATTAAAACAAAGTATTATTAAATCTGTCCAAGAAAGAAGCGGCAAAGGTGGAACATATTTTGGCGCCACTGGATGTGGTAAAACTTATACCATGGCATTTTTATCAAGACAACTTGCCTTAAGATGTACTGATATTCCTGAAATTGGTTCACCAACAATTGTTATGATTGTTGATAGAGATGAACTTCAACAACAAGGTGCTAAACTATTTACAAAAAGTACAGAATTCTTAAATCTTGGACAAGTATCTGTTGTTCCAACAAGAAATAAGTTAAGAGAGGAATTAGGAGCTCGTCAAAGTGGAGGTTTCTATATTTGCACTATTCAAAAATTCTGTGATAGAGAAGATGATAAAATTGGATTAATTAATGATAGAAGAAATATCATATGTTTTTCAGATGAAGCTCATAGAAGCCAAATTGAAAAATCAAAGAGAATTCAATTTAGTAAAGATGATGATGAAAATATGAAGGCAATGGTATCTAAACCTTATGCTAAAGTATTAAAAGAAGCATTCCCAAATGCTACTTTTGTAGGATTTACTGGAACTCCAATTGCAGAGACTTATCAAACATTTGGAGATGAAATTGATAGATATACAATGGATCAAGCCGTTGCAGATGGCTTAACTGTTTCAATCAAATATCATCCTCGTATTGCAAAGGTATTACTTGATAAAGAAAAAGTAAAATTAATCGAGAATTACTATAAGAAATGTGCTGATGAAGGTGCTACAAGTGAAGAAATTGAAAAGAGCAAAAAAGCTATGAGTTCTATGGAAGTGATTCTTGGTGAACCAAATAGACTTGAAAGACTTGCTGTAGATATTCATGACCATTATGTATCAACTTGCGAAAGCGACCCAAATCGAGTTCAAAAAGCAATGATTGTTTGTTCTTCTCGTGAAATTGCTTATAAGTTACTAAAGATTTTTGAAGCTAAATATCCAGAATGGTTTGTTGAAAAGAAATATCCAGATGGAATTAGTATTACTGATGAAGAAGCAAAGAAATTAAAACCAATGCCATTAATGGCTATGGTTGCTTCAGTTGGGAAAAATGACCCTAAAGAAATGTATAACTATTTAGGTGGAGTACAAAATGATAAGCGTTCTTCTGATTTAGATGCTGCTTTTAAACAAGATAATTCGAACTTTAGAATTGTTATTGTTGTTGATATGTGGATTACTGGTTTTGATGTACCTTCACTTACTCTTTTATATAATGATAAACCGCTTCAAAAACATTTATTAATTCAGACTATCAGTAGAGTTAATAGAAAATATCCAGGTAAAGAATATGGAATGATCATAGATTATATTGGTATTCGTGACAATATGAGACAAGCCATGAAGGTGTATGGTGGAGATACTTCAGTTGCGCCTACTAGTGATGATGTTGAACAAGCAACTTCAATATTTAAAGAAGAATTAGAAATATTGAAACGATTATTTACTGATTATGATTTAAATCCTTTCTTAGATGCTAATTGTGACCCTGTTGAAAGATATATTTTACTTGCAAAAGCAGCTGAATATGTCTTCCAGAACATTGAAGAGTTAAGCAGCAACGAAGATAAAGATAATGGTAAGAAAGTGTCTTTCAAAACTTATTTCTTACAAACTGTTAAAAGAATGAGAATGGCATATGAGATAAGTCAACCTTCAGGATCATTATCTGATAGTGAATCAGCTCTTGCACAATGCTTTATGGCTATTGCTGGTTTTGTTAGAAAAATGACTGGAACTGAACATATTGATGCTGATGTGATGAATAGAAAAGTATCAAAAATGGTTGAAGAAGCTCTTAAATATAATAAAGTTGAAAATGTTTTAGAAGAAGGAGAAAAAGAAGATTTATTCTCACCTGAATATTTTGAAACCCTTGTCGATGTTGTAATGCCGGCTACAAAATTAGAATTATTAATAAAATTATTAAAGCAACAAATTAAAGATTATAGTAAAACTAATCAAGTGGCGGCTAAGAAGTTCCAAGAGATGTTGGAAAAGACTATTGAGGAATATCATAGTAGACGTAAGAGTATTTCGGCTGAGGAAGCAGGTCAAACTCAAGAACAAGCGTCAGAAGATATTATTAAAGCAGCGACTGAGCAAGCTTTGAATATTTTAAAACAAATGCAACAAAGTAGAGAAAGCTTTAGGAAAATGGGGTTAACATTTGAAGAAAAAGCATTCTATGATATTTTAATTGCTTTACGTGATGAATTTAATTTTGAATATGGTGAAGATAAACTTATTGATGGTGTATTAATCAATGAAGAATGTAGAAAGTTAGCTAAAAAGATTAAGGATATCATTGATACAAAATCATCATTTGCAGATTGGCTTAATAATAAAAATGTTAGAGATCAATTAAAATTAGAGATTAAAATTTGCTTAGTTAAAAACGGATATCCTCCTCAATACAGTAGAGATGTATTCGATAAGGTAATGGAGCAAGTTGAAAATTTTGAGGAAAATAATTAGCCTATGGATAAAAAAGATTTAATTCAAAAGCTATCTAATGTTAAGTTAATTATTGGGAACGGATTCGATTTAAGTTGCAATTTGCACACAAAGTACTCAGATTATTTTCTTCATGATAATAGCAAAAATGAAATATTAAAACAATGGAAAATAAATTTTGCCACTAAGGTAGGAACATATGCTAATTTTACCAATAAGATTGCGAATAGAAGTGATTTTTGGGTAGATTTTGAACACTCAGAGGAAGCAAATTTCTGGGATATATTTTTCTTTATAATCTCTTATGAAGAAACGGAAATTGAAAATTGGACTTGGTATGATATCGAAAAGATTATGGAATCTTGGCTCCATAATAAATATGATCGTGGATATTCAAATAATGATAGTTTTGATGCTGTTTATGAAATAATAAATGCTAATATATCCATGTCATATGTTGATGATGATTTGCTTTATTTAGCTGCGTTTTGCTATAAATTTAATGGTGAAAAAGAATTTAAGGATAAAAAAGAATTCTATAATTTCTTACTTTGTGAGTTAAAGAAGTTTGAAGCTAATTTTGGAAAGTATATCTATAGTCAGCAGTACAATGATTGTTACAGTTCTTTTGGAATAATAAATGAGACTGTTTCTTTCTTTAACGCATCAGAAAAACTAATTAAGTCTTTGTGTAATGTGAATAACTTGGTCAGTATTGATTCTTTTAATTATGGCGACGTGCATAAAGACTTTATGCCCAAATTACATCATATTAACGGAGACATAGCCTCCCCAATTTTTGGAACTGACTCCAATGCATTTTCTTCTTTAGATGATAGATATATATTTTCTAAAACTAACAGAAGAATGCAACTTGATTTTTGTAGTCAAAATATATCTGAAAGATTAAAATGTGACAACTTGGTAATATTTGGCTCCTCTTTAAGTAATTCTGATTATAGTTATTTCTTTTCAGTATTTGATGATATGAGAATTCTAGATGAGAATAAGAACTGTAGAATTGTTTTCGCATATAATATTTACGATAGTAAAAGAAAAAGCGAGATAGAAGAAACTATTTTGAGAAACGTAGCAATTTTATTTCAAGAATATTCTAGTTACAAAGGTTTATCTGAACAAATGAATAGAGTTCTAGATTATTTAATTGTACAAGGGAAGGTAATGTTCTTTCAAATTGATTAGTTCATACATAAAATTGTTGATTTTTTGGGTATAGTCATATTTTAACAAAACATTGCTATTTAACATAATTAAATTTAAAAATGTATAGGAGGTAAAAAAATGGATGATTTAATTTCTCTTTCAAAATTATTTGATAAAAGGATATTTAGAATTCCAGACTATCAGAGAGGTTACGCTTGGGGAAAAGCACAACTGGATGATTTTTGGGATGATTTAGCGAATCTTACTGAAGATAGATACCACTATACTGGAATGCTTTCATTAAAAAAACTTAAAAGTAATGTTTACTCAAACTGGACGGAAGAAAAATGGATTATTGAAGAAAAAGGTTATGAGGCATATCATATTGTTGATGGTCAGCAAAGATTAACAACCTTTATTATTCTAGTAAATTCGATATTAGATTTTGCAAAGAATAATGGTATTGAATATTTAAATGGTGATGAACTTGAAGAGATAAAAACACGCTTCATAGTAGAGTATAAAAAGCCACAAAAAATACTGAAAGCTTTTAAATTTGGTTATGAGTCTGATAATCCAAGTTTTGAATATTTGAGATACAATATTCTAGGCGAAGGTGTTACTGGTACATTGGTTGAAACATTCTATACATTAAACCTAGAAAAAGCGAAATATTATTTTGATGAAAAAATAAATGAATATTATTCATCTGATGGCTTAAAGGGATTAGAATCATTGTTTAGAAAACTAGTAAATAAACTGCAATTCAACATACACGATATTGATGATGATTTTGATGTATTTGTTGCATTTGAGACTATGAATAATAGAGGCAAAAGATTATCAAATCTTGAAATCCTAAAAAATAGAATCATTTATTTAACAACATTATATCCGGATACAATGCTTTCAAGTGATGAAAAAGAACAATTAAGAAAAGATATTAATGATTGTTGGAAGGAAGTATATCATGAATTAGGTAGAAATAAAAAACATCCATTGGATGATGATGAGTATTTAAAAAATCATTGGACTATGTATTTTAAGTATTCAAGAAATAAAGGTGAAGATTACATTAATTTTTTATTGGGACAATATTTTAGCCCTAAAGCAGTATTTGGTTTAACTAGAAAGACAGAAGATGAAAACCCAAATACTTTTGATGAAGAATATGTTCCATCAGATGAAGATGAAATTGATGACATGGATGGAATTCTATATCCTAAAGAAATAAAAGCATATATTGATAGTTTAAAAGAAGTGGCGCAATATTGGTATTATTCATTTAATCCAAGCGAATGTTCATTCTTTACTGAAAAAGAAAAAATTTGGATTGATAGGTTAAATCGTATAGGTATAAATTATTTTAGAACTTTGGTTGTTGCAACTTATATTAATGATGAAGTATCAGAAGTTGATAGATTATACTTATTTGAAACTATTGAAAAATTTATTTTCTTGTGTTTTCGTATGGCAAGATACCAGTCTTCATATCTAAGTCATATTGCTTATTCATATGCTAGAAATCTAATGAAAAAAGATATTAACATTAAAGAGGTTATTGATTTTTTTGAGGAAAAATTTCAAGCCAACATTTCAGAAGCCACCGATATTTTCTTATCTAAAATGTCAAACTCATTCAAGAATAATGAAGGTTATTACTCATGGTATGATATTAGATATTTCTTGTATGAATATGAGCAATCATTATCAGAAAAAACATTTGTAAAGAAACTTAATGACTGGAGTAATTTTACTAAAAATGAAAAAGATAAGATTTCTATAGAACATATATTTCCTCAAACTCCTACACGTTGGTATTGGCGAAATCAATTTAGAGATTATTCGAAGGAAGAACAATTTTGTTTAGCAAATTCTTTAGGAAATTTACTTCCTTTATCTCAAAGCGTAAATTCTGTACTTCAAAATGATGAATTTGAAATAAAAAAGAATGGAAATGAAAGTCGAATAAGAGGATATTCAAATGGATGTTATTCTGAAATGGAAGTAGCAGAAGAGGATGATTGGAATCCTACTTCTATTCTTGCTAGAGGTCTAAGATTATTAAAGTTTATGGAAGATAGATGGGGATTCAAGTTTAAAGAAGAAGTCAAGCTTGATTTACTTGGTTTATCTTTCATGAAAGAACCTCGTGAAGAAACACCTGAATTAAGTAAGGATGATATGAAGAATAGAGATGATAAATCTGTTTTAGAAGAAAATGCAATGAAACTGAGTGATTATTTAAAAGGAAAAAAGCAAGAAATGGTTGATTTATATTCTGCTTTATTTGAAGCTATGAAAGAAAGATTACCTGATTTGTATGAGGTTGCAACCCAACCATATATTGCATTTAGAAATCAATTAGGATTAAATATTGCAGAGGTTAGAATTCAGACATCTCAAATAAGAATAAATATTAAAGAGCCTATTAATCAAAGTAATAAAATTGGTGAACATAATGCTGACTCATATAATTGGTCACTAAGTTATAAAGTTTTTTGCAAAAAGTTTGATGATATTGAAAAGGTATGTGATGCTATTATGGATAGTTATCATCAATTAATTTAGTTGTTTTCAAAAAACAAAAGGTGTTTGCATAAATTTTGTTAATGATAAAATAAAGATAACCAAAAAAGACAAACATCAGTTCACTTTACATTGAGAATGATCCTTATAATAAAGTTACTGATGCTGATAAAGATCGTTACGATACGACATTTGGTATTTATTATCCACCTGATTTCTATCTACGAGGCGATTTTAGTAATCCAAATAAAATTGTAATTAATAATTTATATCATCACACATCAAGTCCAAGTGAAGTTGAAGATTCAACTTGGGTATTTGGAACATATAGTAAGAATTAATTAACTAGATAATGTGTATAAGGGTATGCAATTGTATTAAAATTGTATAACGTTGCCATATTGAAAGCATAGGTTTGATACAATAACAAACTAAGTTTGTTTTAGTATCAGACCTTTTTTTGTACCTTAATATAAATGTTAAATTCCATATTTGATAATTAATTGAACCATGTTGACACAAAATCTTTAGCAGCTAGACAAAATTTATGTTTAACATCTGGAATTTTTAATTTCTATAATACTTCTCAAAAACGAAAGAATCATTAAATAATATAAAAAAAGAATCAAAAAATATCTCTGATCAAGTTAATAAATTATTAAAAATTATGGAATATGATATTCCTTTAAGCGCAAATGAGATAATGAACAGACTAGGGATAAAATCAAAAGAAACATTACGTGCAAACTATTTAAATCCAGCATTAGTAAACGGTTTAATTAAGATGACTATTCCCAACAAGCCTAATAGCAAAAATCATGGTGTTAAAAACACCTTTTTTTGAATTATAATTTTTAAAATTATATTAAATGTAAGCGTTTTACACAATAAAAACATTGACTTTCAAAAAATATTGTTTTATAATAATAATGAAAATATTAAAGGAGGAATGTAAATGAAAAAAATGAGATTTTTATTAATCATGTTTGTTGTGATGTGTGTATCTTTCGCAATATCATGTACAACAGTAGCATCTAAATATGTTGTTACGGTTTCAAAAAGCGAATCAGGTGAAATCGTAGTTGAATATTCAGATGGTACAAAAGAAACTATTGAAGTTCCAGCAGGCGAACAAGGACCTCAAGGTGAACAAGGACCTCAAGGTGAACAAGGCCCTCAAGGTGATCCTGCCAAAGAAGTTGAATTTAGATATTATAAATCTGCTATTTGGTGGCGTTATGTTGGTAGCAACACTTGGTTTAAAGTTGTAACTGCTGCTGAAATTAATGAAGAACCACTTGATTTCTCTGCATTTGAAATGAGTGTTTATAACGAAGAAATGGACGTTAGTATCACTGTTTCTGGTTATGTTTCAGTTAATGGTAGTTGGTGCCCTTCTGAAATCAACGGAAATACACTTACTGCAAGTTATCAAAATGGTGAAGAAACTGTATACTTTGATGTAACAGTTAAAGATGGTGAATCTCATATTGTTACATATAAAGAAGAAGGCGTTGACGAAAAAGAATTAATGACCGTTAATAATCTTCCAACAAGCGAATTTGTTGGCACATTCTCATTAAATGTAGGTGATAATAGTCATAAGTTTGAATATAACTCATATGGAAGTGCTCAATTAAATAGCCAATCAATGCAATCAGTTGTTAAAGGCGATACATTATATTGTACTGCATATGGTACTGAAGAAGTTGTCATCGTTAAGAAAACAGAATCTGGATATGAATTTAGCGGTACTTTCGCAAATGGTGAAGAATTTGAAAGTGCAGAAAACGTTCCATATGTTAAATGGGTTGACAAGAGTGAATTTATTGGCGTTTACAGTGTTTCCGCAAGCGATGGTTCAAGTGCATTTGATTTTGCAATCTCTGAATACTCACTAGAATTATACGATGGAAGTTATAATAGTTATGAATACAATGTTGATCAAGTATCATTTGTTGTTGATTCAGTAACATATGTATTAAAATATACTGAATCAGGTGTTGAATTTACATCTAATGTTGAAGGTGTTACATATACACTTACTAAATTCGAAGATATTACAAAACTATTAAAGACATTTACAGTTGTATATAGTGAAAGTGATTCAAGACAATACACTATTAACGAATGGGGTGGTGTAAACTGCGGTGATGAATATGCAGGTAGTGCTTCTCAAAGAGCTAATGCAGTTACAATTGCTCAATTTGGTAGTGTTGAAAAACTAGTAATTACATACAATGCTGAAACTGGAACATTCTCTGGTACTTATACAAATCCAGAAGGAGTAGAATCTCCTGTTCAAATCGTAACTAAAGTTGAAATTACTGAATTTGTTGGAAATTATGTACTTACTTACAATAATGGTACAGGTGACATTGTTTCAACATTTGCTATTGCACCTCATCCATATGGTGAAGGCTTTGCAATTATTATTGGTGATAACCCTTATGACTTTGCATTTAATGAAGAAACAGGTACAATCACTTATACTAACTATCGTGCATCATCTGGTTATATTATTCAAGCAAATCCAGATGGCACCAAATCAGTAACTATGTTCTATTTGAATGAAGCAACTGGTGAACCAGATCCATCAACATTTGTTGAATGCTCTGTTGAATTTACTAAATAAAAAACAGAATAATAAAGAAATAATAATAGAGTGTTTTACACTCTATTATTTATAAGGAGATATGAATGAAAAAGAAAATAATTTTAATTATATCAATATTTATAGTGTTTACTTTTTTTACATCTCTTTTTAAAGACAAAATAGTAAAAGTAAAAGCAGCAAATGAATTTGAAGTTGATGGTTCTACCTTAATATCATATAATGGTAAATCTTCAATCGTAGTAATCCCAAGTAATGTCACTATCATTGGCGATGGTGCATTTGAAAGTAACGAAGATATTGTCGAAGTTGTGTTACACAAAAATGTTAAAGAATTAGGTATTCGAGCTTTCAATTACTGTAGAAATTTAGCTGGAATAAATATTGAAAATGTATCTAAAATTGGTGAGATGTGTTTCCAAGGTACTTCAATTAGAGAAATTACTCTTCCTGATGCAATAACTGATATCCCAATTGGGGCTTTTGCATATTCCAAAATTGAAAATGTAGTACTAGGAAATAATACCTTATCAATTGCGTCTAGTGCTTTTTATAAATGTAATAATTTAAAAAACATTACTTTACCTGATAGTTTATATTCAATTGGTGATCAAGCTTTTATTGGATGTGCCAATTTAACAAAGATTAATTTGCCAAATAATCTAGAAATTGTCGGTTCAAAATGTTTTTCAGAAACAGGCTTAACAGAAATTAATTTTCCAGGTTCAATACAAGAAGTGTCTAATAGTGTTTGCGCAAACACTGCAAGCCTAGAAAAAGTAACTTTAAATGAAGGAACTAAAATAATCGGAGCTTCCGCATTTATCAATACAACAATAAAAGAAGTTGTTATTCCTTCAACAGTAGAAGAGATTGGAATTTTTGCTTTTGCTCAAATTTATACTTTGGAAAGAATTGATGTTAATCCAAATAGTAATTATTTTGTAAGTGACGATGGCATTCTTTATTCAAAAGACTATGAAACATTAATCAAAATACCAGAAAATTATAGTGGTAAAACAATTAATATTCATGACGGAATAAAAAACACCCTAGAACGTAGTGCCAGCGAATTAAAAAACGTTACAAAAATTGTCATACCAGAAGGTTTAGAGACAATTGATCATAATACCTTTACTTATTCAAGAAGATTAGAAGAAGTTATATTACCTGATTCACTAAAAGTGATCAATAGTGGTGCTTTCAATTCATGCGAAGCTCTACTAAAAATTAATCTTCCTGAAGGTCTAGAGGAGATTTCAACAACAGAATGGTGGATAGGAGTATTTGCCAATTGTAGTTCATTAGAAGAAGTTGTTTTGCCAGATTCCTTAGAAAAACTTGGCCCTTATACATTTAATGACTGTGCTAATTTGAAAAGGGTTGTTATCCCTGCTGGTCTAATTGATTATGGAGTAAAACAATTTGTTAATTGCCCAAATCTAGAGGAAATAATTGTTAAGGAAGGAAACAAGTTTGCTTATACAAAAGAAGGCATTTATTATGAAATTAGAGATGGTGAGAAATATTTAAGTGTATATCCTTCTAGTTTACCTATTGAAGAATATACGATACCAAGTGATGTCAAGTATATTGATGGATATGCATTTAGTGCAAGTAAAAATCTAAAAAAATTAACAATTCCTGAGACCGTAGAATCATTTGGTCCAGCCCTATTCTTAAATGCAACTGGTATTGAAGAAGTAATAATTCAATGTAAGATTACAACTTTACCTGAAGCAACTTTTCGTAGTTCATCAATCAAAAGAGTAACTCTACCAGATACTTTGGAAGTAATAGAAAATGGTAACTTTGCTTTATGTAGTAACTTAGAAAGCATAGATTTACCATATGGATTAAAAACGATTGTTGGTACGGCTTTTAGTGGTTCGGGACTAAAGAACCTTGTCTTACCTGATTCAGTAATAAGTATCGAACAAGCCTTCATGAATTGCAATCAATTAGAAACTGTTGTTTTATCAAATAGTCTAAGAGATATAGGCCCAAGTTGTTTTAGAGAAAGTAAAATTACCGAAATTACTATTCCTGAATCAATGGTCGAAATTCCTGATTATTCTTTTGCGGCATGTTTTGAACTTACAACTGTTTATTTACCAAAAACCATAAGCTACTTTAATCAAACTGCATTTACAGGATGTGGATTGTTAACTGATATAATTGTGGATGAAGAAAATCCATATATTAAAATCGAAAACGGCATCTTATATAATGAAGACTATAGCGAATTATTATTTGTTAATCGTAGTAGTGTAGGAGAAGTTGTTGTTATTCAAAGTGGAGTAAAAAAAGTTTCTCAAGAAGCCTTTGCTAATATTAAAAATGTTAGAGAAATAACTATTCCCGCAAGTGTTGAAGAATATGGACTTGCAGCATTTGATAATGCAAGTTTTGAAAAAGTAACCTTTGAAGATGGAACCAAACTAATCCCATATAGCTTATTTAGAAATAATCGTAATCTAAAAGAAGTAATAATACCAGATTCGGTTGAGAAAATTGAAAGTGGGGTATTCTTAGGTTGTACAAGCCTAACATCGTTTGTATTTCCTGATTCATTAAATATTAATGAAGGATATTCACTATTTGCTGATTGTGTAAATCTAAAAGAAGTAGTACTTCCAGCAAATGCTAAGAAAATACCTCAATATATGTTTGAAAACTGTATATCATTAACGGAAGTTATTATTCCTGAATCTGTAGAAAGAATTGAAACCAATTGCTTTGCGGGATGCAAAGGAATTACATCATTAGTTCTTCCTAAAAATGTTAGTAGTCTAGAATATGATGCTTTTGTAAATAGTGGTATAAAAGACTTAGTAATTTTAGGTAATGCCCCTATCTTAGTTGTATCAATATTTGGAAATAATTATTTCCCAAAAGATATGAATATTTATTACAACAAGAATGCAACTGGTTTTACAAGTTCAACTTATCGTAACTATGTAAAACAATTAGTAGAAATAGGTGATAACTGCTTTAATGATTTAATAGATCTTGAGATAATCGATAGCGGTGATCATCAAATACAAATAAAGGCTTCATCTATTTTTGTTGATACATATACTTTATCTATCAGCTTATCAGGCGAAGAAGTAATGCGTGAACAAAATAACACAGGTGAATTTACTTATCTTGTAAATGGTGGCAAGACTTATGATTTTACAGTAGAAGTATCATATAAAGATTACTTAAAAGAAAATACAACTTATAAATCAGTTGTAAATAAACAAATGACATTTAATAAGAATGATAACGAATATAAGCTAGAATATATGCTTGCATTAATTGAATCCTATCAAAATGCTAAAGTGGGCTTTGAAGAATTATCATACTTGAATGGATTAGTAAATGAACTAGATGAAGAGCAAAAAGAGTATTTAAATACCTTAGAATTATACCAATCCCTTAATAATCAGTATGAGTCCGAAAAAGCATATTTTGATGATATAAACAAGATAGAATGGATTAACGTTACAAATCAAGAAAAATCGTATTATGTAAATGACGAATTTACCTTAGATGTAACATTTAATACGGATGTAGAAAATCAAACCTTAACTTATTATGTAGTAGATAATACAATTGCTAGTGTAGATGAATTTGGTCGTGTTAAATGTTTAAAGGAAGGTTCAACAAAGATTTATGTAAGAGCCTTAAATGGAGTAGAAACATGCTATGTTGTTGAAGTTAAAGCTAAAAGTAATGTAGTTCCAATTATAATCATTTCTATTTGTGCAGTTGCTGTTATCGGAACAATAGGATTTATCATTTTTAAAAAAGGAGGAAAGAAAAATGTTCAATAAAAAAGCAGTGAAAATCGCCAAAATTATCTCTTACGCTTTATTTGTTATGCTTGCTTTCCTTTTCACTTTTTGCTCATTTTCTGATGTATCTAAAAATTTATATTTGTTAAATCGAGAAAACAGTGTATATGCATCAAGTGTAACAAAAATAGATTACCAAAATAATGATTTAGTTGAAGTAATTGTTGAACTTGATGATAATCCAATAATTGATAGTTATGATGAAAAATACGCTGGAATTAGCGCATTCTTAAGTTCTACTAAAGGATATAACTTAAAAGCCAATCTTGAAAACAAACAACAAGAAGTTATTGAAAAAATTACTGATTTAAATATATATGCAGATTTCGATAACTCATATTCATATCAAGTAATCATGAATGCTATTTCGGTTAAAACCTACGCTAAAAACTTAAGTAAAATTAAAGATATTGTTGGTGTAAAAGATGTTTATATCAGTAACTACTATGAACCATATGAACTTACAAATAGTGAGTATCAAACATATTCAGAAAGTGAAATGATATCTTATGTTGATAGTTATATGAATAGTGATGAAGTTGCAAATCTTGGATATACGGGAAAAGGAACAAGCGTAGCTGTCCTTGATACTGGAATGGATACAACCCATTTAGGATTTGCAAATGATGTAGAAGATCCAAAATTCACTAAAGAATCACTTGATGCATTAATTCAATCAACTACCCTTAATGCAAAAGGGGTTGTAAATGCTAATGCAGTATATTATAGTTCTAAAATACCTTACGCATTTGACTATGCGGATAACGATAATAACGTATATAACTATAATAACCAACATGGTATGCATGTTGCGGGAATTGTAGGCGCTAATGCTTACCTTACGAGAGGTGTTGCTAAGGATACCCAAATTTTCGCAATGAAAGTTTTCTCTGATGTTGGTAATGCTTTTGATACTTATATATTTGCAGCCTTAGAAGATTGCGTCAAATTAGATGTAGATGTTATCAATATGAGCTTAGGAAGTGCTTGTGGAAGCAGTTATGTTACCGGAAGAACTAGTGAAGTATATGATAAGCTTCAAGAATATGGTATTAACATTGTTGTTGCAGCAGGAAATGAACATGCTGTTGGAATTGAAAATGCTCATGGTAATAATCTACCTCTTGCAAGTGCTCCTGATTATGGTCTAGTTTCATCTCCTTCTACATACTTTCCTTCCTTATCAGTTGCATCTTTAGAAAATAAAACTTTACTTGGAACATACTTAAAACTTGGGGAAGATACAGTTATTCCTTATACAGAAACTACGACAACAACAAGATTGCAAATAAATAATTGCTTTAATGATACAACCCAAGAATTAGTATTAGTCCCAGGATATGGAAAACCTAGTGACTATGATGGAATAAACGTAGAAGGTAAAATTGCTTTAGTTGCTAGAGGTGAAATTACTTTTGAAGAAAAGCACAATAACGCATATGATGCGGGCGCAAGTGCAATAATTGTATATAATCCACTTGATGAAACCTTTATTTCAATGCAAATTGATGAAATAAAAATACCAGCTGTCTTTATTCAAAAATCATCATTTGATAAAATAATGGAAGATGGAACAATGCAATTGTCATTTTCCGTTAATAATTATGGAGCTATTCCAAACTATTATGCTGGTCAATTATCTTCATTCTCTAGTTATGGTACAACCAGAGATTTAGAGATTAAACCTGAAATTACCGGTCCTGGTGGATATATTTATTCTACTGTCTATGATAATCAATATGCAGAATATAGTGGCACATCAATGTCTGCTCCAAACATTGCAGGTTTGCTTGCTTTAATAACTCAATACTTAAACGAAAAATATCCAAATATTTCAAGAGTTGAAAGAGTAGACCTTGCTAATACTTTGATTATGGAAACAGCAGTACCAGCCAAAGACTTTGATGGTAACTATTACTCAGTTCGTGGCCAAGGTGCAGGGGTTGCGGATGGACTTAAAGCCGTAACAACCAATGGTATAATTACGGTAGAAAACCAAGTAAGACCAAAAGCTGAACTTGGCTCAAGTGAAGCCGGTGAATTTAGTTATAAATTTACAATAAGTAATATTGGTAATACTCCAATTACCTATAATTTAAATACCGTAACAATTACTGATAATTATGAAATCTCTGATGGCATTGCTTTCTCAAGTGTTACCACAAGAACACTTGCAAGTGATGAGGTTATTATTACTTATTCAGATAATGTAATTGGAAATAGTATCACAGTTGCTGGTCAATCAGATGTAACGGTAACTGTAAATATCAAAGTAACAGATAAATTTAAATTAGCTCAAGATCCAATCTTTACAAATGGATCATATGTTGAAGGATATACATTCTTAGAAACAGATACAGATGCCGATTTAGTTATTCCTTATTTAGGTTTCTATGGAGATTTTAATAATCTACCAATATTTGAAGGCGTTGCTTATTATGATGAAGAAGATAGTTATAATATTACTGGTTGTTTCGCTGCTATTTTTGATGCAACCACTAATGGTTATGAACTAGGATTTGACCCAGTAAATCAAGAATTCTATCAAGATAAGATTTACTTTTCATCTAACAATATGAAAGGCAATTATCTAACAAGTATCAACGGCTTATTTAGAAATGTTGATTATTTAAAAGTTGAAATATTTGACGAGTCAAATGAATTAATATATGAAAATACTGTACTTGACTATAAAAAGACATTCTATTTAACAAGTTCAGGTGGTCTATATTTCGCAGTTGATATCAACGGATGGCAAGGTACATTACCAGATGGATCAAAAGTAAGAGATGGTGAAACATATCGCTATGTAACCACTGCCGGAATTTATGAATATGGTACAACAAATGAAATTAAGAGTGAGTCATGGGAATTTACGTTTAAAATTGATTCAACTAATCCTTCATTAGAAAGTTATCAAATCATTACCCAAGATGGCAAAGACTATTTAGAAGTAACCGTTAGTGATAATATGGAAACTTGCTCTGTTGCGGTATTTGATTATAATATCACGTATCAACTAACTGAAGAACAAGTTAATTTATCGGGTGAAAAAACTAATACCTTCTTATTTAGTTTAGAAGACATTATGAACAGTATCAATGAAAATAATTGTAGTAAGAGTCAAATTAAACTAGCCATAAATGACTGGGCAAATAATTTTATCTATGAAACTATTACAATTGGACCAAGTGCAATCAAAACTGATGCTACTCAAAAAGTTGCTATAGGTGGTAAAACACAATTAAATATTACAACTATTCCGACAACAATTGATAAATCATTGCTTACTTTTACATCTGCAGATGAAAGAATTGCAAAGGTTGACCAAAATGGTGTAGTAACAGGAGTAAGTGCAGGAACAACAACAATTACTGTAAAAGCTTATAATGGTACAAGTGCTGAAATCGAAGTAGTAGTTGGTGGATCAGTAGACCAAAGCATAACCATTACTACCAGAAATTTTGAAATGAAAGTTGGAGAAACCAAAACATTAAAAGTTATATTTGATCCTCTTGATACGGTCGATACTTCTATTAAATGGACTTCATCAAATAATAGTGTCGCTACAGTGTCTAAATATGGATATGTTGAAGCTCTAAAACCAGGAAAGACTACTATTAAAGCGGTATCTTCTAGTGGCAATATTGATAAAATAGAAATAACTGTTGTTCCACAACCAATTGAATATATCTATCTATTTGCATATCAAACAACATGCGTAGTTGGTTATGTGGGCAAAATTGGTAATATAACAATTATACCAGAAGTAGAAAACTACGATAATCTTGTATTTACTAGTAGTAATGAAAAAGTAATAAAAGTATTTAGTGATGGTACAATGGAAGCAGTTGGAGTTGGAAAAGCTACAATTACAGTATCTTCACTTGATGGATCAAAATCATGTTCTGTTGAGTATGTTGTAACAAGTGTCAACCCAATAAACATTGATATAGAAAAATACATTACTTTAAGTATTAGTGAAAGTTATCAACTTGAACCAATCGTAAAACCATTAAATACAACCGATAAAACACTAAAATATCAAGTAAATAATGAGGAAATACTAACAGTAAGTGAAACCGGATTAGTAACACCAGTAAGAGTTGGAACGACATACATTACTATAACATGTGGTTCTGTTGAAACAAATGTCTATATTTGTATAACCCCTGTTGAAATAACTAACTTGTCAAGTGATGAACAATTTATTGAGATTGAAGAAGGTAGTGAAAAAGTTCTAAACTTAATAGTAACACCTAGTAATGCAACATATCAAGATATCATATATACATCATCTAATAGTGATGTGGTAAAAGTAATAAATGGAACCATAAAAGCTCTAAAAGCGGGCACCTCAACTATTAAAGCAAGAAGCCTAAATGGAATAGAGTATAGTTTCTTTGTATATGTAAAACCAAAACAAATTACTAATAATGATATTGATTTTACTGATATCACAATCAAAGAAGGAAATTCATTTAAACTTGAAGTAAAACAAGAATATCTTGATAAGATAACATTTAGAGTAAATAGTGATGAACATTTAATAATTTCTAACAATAGAATATATGCTTTAAATAAAGGAACAGAAGTAGTTGAAGTATTATATAATAATGAAGTAATAGATACTTTTAATGTTTCTGTAACTAATAAAAATGGTTGTGCAAATGCAAATGTTGCAAGATCCCTAGTTATAAACTTTATGTTATTATCTTCTATTTTATACTTTACACGTAAAATGAAACATTAATAGATATATTAAAAATGTTTTAAATAATCATAATAAAGAGAGATTAATGATTTAAAAAACCAAATCATTAATCTCTTTTTTATTATTTATTATGGATATTGGTGCATGAATGATAAACAGTAGATTCGTTGAAGCCACTACTATACGGTTTTATATTTAATATCATACATTTTAAAAATCATAATTCAAACATTGAAGATAAGATAAATTTGATAATACAACTGTTTATAATGTAATCTAAGACATTATCATAAATTAAACACATATTATCATATAAATTGTTTGTATAAATTGATTTTTTAAATAATCAATGGTATAATTGTATTAAAGAAAAAAGTAGTAATTGAATTAATAATAGTGTTTATTTAGTCTTAAAATATAATAGTATCTTTGATAATTTGGAAATAAAGTTTAGATAGGTAAATACATCTATTATAACTAAGAAAAGGGGTTAAATAAAATGAACAAAATCGAAGCAATTAATAATCGACATAGTGTTCGCCAGTATTTGGAAAAACCGATTGACGATGAAACGATAAAAGAATTAAAAAAAGAGATCGATTTATGTAATCAAGAAAGTGGTCTCCATATTCAGCTTGTCCTAAATGAACCCAAAGCCTTTGATTGCTTTATGGCTCATTATGGTAAATTCAGTGGGGTAAAAAATTATATTGCTTTAATCGGTAAAAAAGGAAAGTTACTCGATGAACTCTGTGGATATTATGGTGAAAGAATCGTAATTAAAGCAACTCAATTAGGATTAAACACATGCTGGGTGGCGATGAGTTACAAGAAGATTCCTTCTGCTTTTGTTATTGATAAAGGGGAAAAACTAGTAGTTGTTATTGCCCTTGGATATGGTACAACTAATGGAGTAATGCATAAATCAAAAACTATCGATCAAGTAAGTAATGCATCTGAGGAAACTCCCGATTGGTTTAATCAAGGGGTTGAACTTGCCTTGCTTGCACCTACCGCAATGAATCAACAAAAATTTAAAATTATATATGACCAAAACACTGTTACTTTTAAATCAGGGGTAGGCTTTTATAGTAAAGTAGATTTGGGAATCATAAAGTATCATTTTGAAGTAGGTTCAAGTAAACGCATATATAAATAAGGAGGGTTATATGCCAACATATAATAGTGAACACTATATTTTTAATTATCAAGCAGGAAGTTTAGCCGAAAAAGATATTCAAAAAATAAGTGCAGAACAAGAAAAATGCTTTTCTAAAATATGTAAAACCCTAAAGGTCAATTATGAAGAAAAAATTATATATTATTTATTAGACTCACCATTAGAAGTAGGAAGACTTTATGGAGGTAGTGAACCAATCAATGGTTTTGCAATATGGGGAGAAAATAAAATAGACTAGATAGAATTAGTTGGGGTTTTGAAAAAAGCTCTAGAATTAGTTGGGGTC
>JBJEEE010000083.1:0-8505 GCA_051872775.1 Bacilli bacterium | reverse complement strand
AAAGTTGATCATAATCACTATTTTGAGTATTGTAACATAAAATATTAAACTGATTAATTAGTTCTTTATTTGATACTTCTTCCCATCTTGCCACCAATGTTAAATCTTCATATCGATTCCAAATAGTATCCGTAAATAATTCATCGCCATTGTACCAACCAAGGAAAGAAAAACCGGTTTTTTCTAAAGATGGAAGGTTAATTTCATTATCAATCTTAATCTTTATCGTCTTTGTTTCATCGTCCTTTAAGGTAATAGTATAAACTATCTTTTCGTATCTCGCCTTAAGGGTTATGTTTTCACATCGATTCCAAATAGTATCAGTAAATAATAAATCATCTTCATACCAACCTAAAAAGTTATATCCACATTTAGATGGAGTTGTTATATTAATCACATCACCATAAAAAATCTTGATTGTTGTAATCTCATCATCAATTAGTTTAATTTCATAAGCAATTTTTTCCCATTTAGCCACTAGTATAATATCATCTAAACGTATCCACTTACTCTCAGTAAATAGATTATCATCTAAATACCAACCTAAGAACTTATAGCCCGTTTTTGATAAGACTGGTAAATTGATAGTATCACCATACGTAATCTCTATTTCGGTTGTCGTTTCATCTTTTAAGGTAATTTTATATGTATTTGGCATCCATACCGC
Organism: Bacilli bacterium; assembly: GCA_051872775.1. GTDB lineage: Bacteria > Bacillota_I > Bacilli_A > ML615J-28 > CAG-313 > UMGS75. Next base: position 7,838 of record JBJEEE010000083.1, on the reverse strand, counting down.
ATCTAACACTATGTTTTCTTCAAATTGAAATATATCATCTTCAAATATATTACCGTTTAAGGACCAACCCATAAAAGTATAACCATCTTTTTGAAGTTTGGGTAGTACCAACTCATCATTATATTTAATACTAATGGTTTGATAAATACTATCATCTTTCATTAATGCGATGGTATAATCAAGACTTTCCCATTTAGCCCTAACGGTTAAATTAGTCGTTCTATTATAGGTTTTATCTACAAATAAATGATCGGATTCATACCAACCCATAAACTTAAAGCCTGGTTTTGTTGGAGTGGGAAGTTCAATTAACTCCTGATATCTTATAGGTATTTTTGTACTTTCACAACTACCACCATCTAAGTCAAGCGTTATATAAAAAGTTTTAATTTCCCATAAAGCAGTCAAAACTAAACTTTCATTAATTTCTAAGATATCACTTGTTATTACTTTATCGCCATATTGCCATCCAACAAAATCATATCCTTCTTTTTCGGGAGTAAAAAGAAGGAGTTTAGTCCCTGGAAGGCAACGGTAATTTAATTCGTTATCTGCTGTTCCCCCCGCTAAGTCGATAGTTACATCATAGCATTCATTATTAGTAGTACAACTAAATGATAAAAATAATCCCAATATTAGTACAATAACAAATGTTACCTTAATCAATCCTCTTTTCATTCAATCACCCTCTTTGTTTATATTATATCAAAATAAAATAATAAAACAAATTAAATACTCTATCTAAACAAAAAGATTAAACTCTATACGAATATAGAATTTAATCTTTTATTTAGGCTATTTTGCCTTTAAACTTAGTAACATTAGCAACTTGAGCTCGGTAAATATTAGCATAGAAACCATTCTTAGCTACTAGTTCTTCATGGGTTCCTTCTTCGACTTTTAGACCATGATTTAATACGATAATCTTATCCGCATTAAATACCGTAGATAAACGATGAGCTATGACGATAACAGTTCTATTTTTACATACAACATTTAACGCATGTTTAATCATTTCTTCTGTTTCCGTATCAATATGTGATGTTGCCTCATCCATAATAATAATCGATGGGTCATATACTAAGGCTCTCGCAAGGGAAATAATTTGTTTTTCTCCTGCACTCAAATTCTCTCCAAGTCGGTTAATTGGTTGATTGATTCCTTCACTAAACTTATCAAGAATCTTTTGACCACCTAGTGATATTAAGATTCGTTCTATCTCTTCATCACTTACATCTTCTTTACCAAACCTAATATTGCTGGCGATAGTTCCTCTTACTAATACCGGTTCTTGTAATACTATTCCGATATGTTCACGGTAGGTACGTTTTGAATATGTTTTAATATCTTTGCCATCAACATAGATGTGACCACATGGTGGATCTTGGGTTTCATCTAAATCATAAAAACGAAGTAGTAAATTCATGAGTGAAGTTTTACCACTACCAGTATGACCGACTAATCCAATCATTTGTCCAGCTTTTATATCGAAACTAACTCCTTTTAAGACATATTCATTAGGTACATAACTAAACCATACATTTTCAAATTTAATATCACCTTTATAACGTTCGATTTCTTGTTTTGTATCATCCTCAAGAGGAGCTTCAATTAGTTTATGGATTCTTTCAATTCTTACATGTGAATGTTCAAACTCACCAATTTGAGTAAAAATAATTGAAATAGGATTAACTATCTTTAATAAATATTCATTATATGCATAAATTAGACCTGCTGATACAGTTATTCCCGCAAGACTCAAGGATTGTGCCCCAAAGAAAACAATAATTAAAACCGTAATAAACGAACGCATTACATTAATCATATTCCATCCTAAAGTAATGCTAAGTTTAACTTCTTTCAATTGTTCTTTCTTATAAGTCATACTTATCTCATTGAATTCGTTAACCGTTTGTTTCTTAAAATTAAAAATTTGTAATATATTAATACCATTAATAATCTCATTAATTTTACCTGTTAACATACTACGTGATTCATTAACATTTTCTGCTGTTTTCTTTAATTTCTTAAGATATAGTCGTACCCAGAGGAAAACAAATGGATAAATAAGCAAACTTAAAAAGGCAAGACGATAATCTAAGTAGAACATTCCAATATAAGCAAAGATAAAACTCAAAATAGCACTGGCAATTAAGTTAATCAATTGACGATATAAAATGATTAATCCATCAACATCTTGGGTTATACGGGAAGCCGTTTTTCCAGCAGGTTCTTTTTCAAATTCAGAAATAGGCAATCTTTCAATACTTTGCATTGCCAGCGTCCTACCATCACGTGCTAACCAATTAACCATTTTATTTGTAGAATAATGTTGAGTAAATGTACAAATAATCGTAACTAGTGATTTTGCAAACAACAAAACAATAAAAATAATCAAAGTATGTAAAATAGGTTGATAAAATGATATTACTTCGCCTCCTAAAAGTTTAGTTACTTCATATTCATATGTTTTAGTATCAGTAGTTACTTTTAGGATATTGCCATCTAATTCATTATGCCCTGATTGAATATCATCATCAACAAAGTAAAAGTTTGTCTTGAGAATAACAATACTAGCATCTTTAATGACAATGTCATCTTGCGTTAGATGACGCTCTTGTTTATAGTAATGACCATTATAATATACTGCTTTGTCACTATCACTTGCTACTTCTTTCCAATCATATTCAATTCCCATAATACAATCATCAAGAATGGTCTTAACAATTAATGGTGAAATAAAATTAAGGGTTTGAACAATAATAATCATGATTAAACTAATCACAAGATATCGTTTTTTTCCTTTTATAAATTTAAATAAACGTTTATAATTAGTCATAAATCTCACCTTTTATCTGTCTTAAATATTGTGACTTATACCAATTATCATAATTGATTAATTCATTATGCGTACCAATACATGTGATTTTACCATTTTCCATAACTATAATTTTATCAGCTTTAGCGATTGCGGAAAAACGATGAGCTACGATAATATTTGTTTTGCCAATTCGCTTTTCTCTTAATTTTTCGATAATATTGGCTTCCGTTAAAGCATCAACTGCACTTAATGAATCATCAAGGATTAAGATTTCGGGATCTTTAACCAGAGCTCTAGCGATAGATAAACGTTGACGCTGTCCCCCTGAGAGTGATCCACCAAGTTCAGATACTTGAGTATTATGTCCATCCGGTAATGCTTGTAAATCTTTTTCAAAGTCAGAAACATATAAAGCAGTATTTAATTCTGTTGGTGTAGCCGTAGGATTACCAATTAAAATGTTATCATCAATACTTCTTCTAAATAAAATATTATTTTGGGGAACATATCCAACCAATGATCTAACATCTTCAATTTTATATTTTTCAATACTACTACCATCAATTAAGATTTCTCCTCCTGTGGTATTAAACTCACGTAATAACTGTCTAATCAACGTCGACTTTCCTGCTCCCGTTGGCCCTACAATACCAATGGTTTCCCCTGATTTAATCGTTAAATTAATGTCTTTAATAACATCAAAATTATCAAAAGGATAGCGAAAACTAACATTTTTAAATTCAATTTCCTTAAATTTCATTACCGAAAGTGGTACTTCATCATCTTGGACTTTAGGTACTCGATCCATTATTTCATAAAATCTTCCATCCGCAATCAAAATATTACTAATATTATTTAAGATATTACTAAGACCAATCAACGGATTATAAAGCATAGCTACATAAAGTAAAAATGTAACTAAATCACCTGGAGTAATCTTACTATATATTACCATATATGAACCAAGCCCAATCCCAATAAAGTAAGCAATAGCATAAATCAACTCAAACATTGGGGTAAACATTGATTCAAATTTTAGAATCTTCCACCAGGAGTCAACGTCCGCATCTATGGCTTTTTTGGTTTTTTTGAAGTCTTCTTCTTCTACCCCATATGCTCTTACTACTTTAACACTTTCAATGGACTCTAGTACACTTTCGGTCATATTTGCATAGATTTCATGATGAATTTTATAATATGCACGTTTTTTCTTTCGTAAATAGTTAAGAAAGAAAATAGCAAAGGGCATAAAAGCCACTGAAGCAAGGGTTAATATAGGACTAATAATAATCATCATTATTACAGCTGATGATATTAAAGCAATATAATAAACTAAATTTTGGATAAAGGTCGTCGCAAGAATGGTTAAATTTTGTAAATCATTAGTTGCTCGAGCAATTAAATCACCTTTCGTATACTCTTCAAATAATTGAGCATCCATATCAAATAAATGCGAAATATATTTTTCTCTTAATTGATATGATAATGTATGACCTAAACTATTAATATTATAATGATAAAAAATATTAACTAAATAAACAAATACCGGAACAAACATAAGGCCAGCTACATAAAAGATGAACTTATAAACTGTAATTGTTCCCATAGCAATATCATCAATGGCAAGACCAAGAAGTTTTGCGGGAACAACTGGTAATATTGATACAATCAATAATGCAATGCCACAAAGCAAATATTTAACCCAATTTTCTTTAAAAAACCATGATAAATGTTTAAATGCCTTTTTCATTGTTTTTCCTCTTTTCTTATTAGATTTAATTTATCGTCTTCCTTATTATATAAGGTAAATGATTAATACTTTATTCCCAAACCCGATTTTTCTTAAACCAATCGGTATCTTTAAGGATAACATTATTATTACTACAGTTTACTGTTATACTCTCATTTATTTTTGAATTAATTCTAATGTTTCCATTGAAGGAAGTGTAACCATCTTCAGTAGCAAGGGTTGTAACATATACTTTATCAGTATACTTAGAAATTCTTGATATAAAAGCTTGTGAAGGAAACATATTATCAGGATTAGATGTATACTCATCACTTCCTGCACAGCAACAAACACATACAATTTTAGGCTTAATTACTTTTAATAAACATTCATTTGAAGCTGTATATGAACCATGATGTCCACCTTTAAAAACTTCTACTTCACATAAATCATTATTTTCAACCAAGCGTTCTTCCCCTTCTTTTTCTAGATCACCTGTAAATAAGAAATGACGATTACCCTGGTTAATCATTACACATACTGAATAGTTATTCTCATCACTACTACTATTTTCATAATAATAATTATAAAGTATTTCCATTTCAATACCTTGGGATAACTCATACTTTTGTTTAGCCCCATTTTGATTTTTATAACATTCAAGTGCCGTATAATGAACAGCCCCTTGTGTCACTTCGGCATCTCTTTTTTCATAGTATTTACTCAAAATGCTTGAGGTTGAATCCGTTTTTGCAAAATCAATGATTGTCTCACATTTAAAGGCCTCAAAAATACCTGGCATATCGGTTTTACCAACAAATCCTGCGATATGATCTTGATGGGCATGCGTTGCAATTACATACTCTAGTGTATTATCTGTAACATAGTTGTTTAAATAGTTTGTAATTGTTTCAGCACTATTTTGTCTAGAACCAGCATCAATTAAAACATCAGTATCTCCTGCTTTAATATATACCGCATCTCCAGTGTACTTATTTCCTAATTCTAAAAAATGAATACTTAATTCATCGCTATCATAAACAGTTTGTTGATTATCATCTGGTTTAGGTGGACTAAGTAACTCTGTAATTTCCGGATAATAAAAGACAATTAATAATACAATTGCGATTATAATAATAAATAAAAATAATCTACCCAAAAAATGTCCTTTTTTGTTTTTCTTTGCCATATATGCTCCTTTATTTAAGTGTAATATTTTTTAATTCTATTTGTTCATATTCAATGATTCGTGCTAATGAATTATTAAGATTATGCATTGATGTTAGAATATTAAATAGATAATTAATTTCGTTTTTGAGAAAACTTTCATCAAGATAATGATTAGTAAAATCATTTTTTTTAAAATATTGATGAACTAGATAATTCCTTGTCTTTAGTACTTTATGAAGACAATCAATTTCATCACTTGCTAGACGGTTCATCTGCTTTAACTGATAGATAATCTCACCTAAAGTTTTATTACTTAATTGACTAGCATAATTGTCAGCTTCTTCAACGATTTGATTATATCTTGATAATGATAATTCATTTTGTTTATCAAATTCTTTTAAAATGTAGTCACATTTAACAAGTGTTGTTAAATTATACTCTATATATTGAGCGTTCTCTATTATTTTTCCAATTAATGTGTATATTCTTTCCATACTTCACCCTACGCAAATTATATTAATATATTATATAATATTTCGACAAATTTAGCATTAAATTTAGTAAATAATTTATTTTTAATTCTAATTGAATACTAATTTTTTCATTTTATGTTATAATAATAAAAAGGAGATGATTAATATGTATGCAAAGAATGCTTGGGAAAGTTATTCTGATGAAGAATTAAAAAATTTAATGCAATTTAATGAAGAATATAAAGCTTTCATATCTGTAGGAAAAACCGAAAGACTATGTGTAGATGAAGCTGTTAGACTTGCGAAAGAAAAAGGATTTCAAGAACTTAAGTCATTTTCTTCCTTAAAACCTGGTGATAAAGTATATGTAACAAATAAAGGGAAAAACGTTGCTTTATTTGTTATTGGTGATGAACCAATTGAAAATGGTTTAAGAGTATTAGGTGCTCATATTGACTCACCACGTCTAGATGTAAAACAAAATCCTTTATATGAAAATAAAGATTTTGCTCTTCTTGATACTCACTATTATGGTGGAATCAAAAAATATCAATGGGTTACAATCCCACTTGCAATTCATGGCGTTATATGCAAGAAAGATGGAAGTGTAGTTTCAGTTAATATTGGTGAAGCTGATGATGATCCTGTTTTAGGTATTACGGATTTACTAATCCACCTATCAGGAGATCAACTTCAAAAACCAGCATCAAAAGTTATTGAAGGTGAAGACTTAGATGTAACGCTAGGTAGTATGCCACTTAAAGGTGAAGAAAAAGATGCGGTTAAACAAAACGTTTTAAAACTATTAAAAGAAAAATACGACTTTGATGAAGAAGATTTCATAAGTGCTGAACTTGAGATTGTTCCAGCAGGCAAAGCCCGTGATTATGGTATTGATCGTAGTATGGTAGCTGGATATGGTCATGATGACCGTGTATGTGCTTATACTTCATTAAGAGCTATCCTAGATACTCCAAAATGTAAGTATACAACTTGTGCCATTTTAGTTGATAAGGAAGAAGTAGGTTCTATTGGTGCAACCGGTGCAGAATCTAAGTTCTTTGAAAATACGATTGCGGAAATGGTTAACTTAACTACTGATTATAGTGAATTAAAAGTACGTCATGCACTAGAAAACATTAAAATGCTTTCCAGTGATGTATCAAGTGCATTTGACCCTCTTTATGCAGGTGTTAATGAACCTAAAAACTCCGCATATTTTGGAAAAGGAATTTGCTTTAACAAATATACTGGTGCTCGTGGTAAGAGTGGTTGCAATGACGCTATGCCTGAATATTTTGCAGAAATAAGAAACGTAATGGATCAAGAAAACATTCACTTCCAAACTGCAGAACTTGGCCGTGTTGACCAAGGTGGTGGTGGTACCATCGCTTATATCTTAGGTAACTATAATATGAATGTTATTGATGCTGGTATTCCTGTTCTTAATATGCATTCACCAATGGAAATAGTATCTAAAGCAGATGTATATGAAGCATATAAAGCTTATATTGCTTTTATCAAATTTATGTAATAAGTAAAGTTTTAAATACATCGTTTAAACTAACAATAATAATAACCTGTCCGTTTTTTAAAGTGCTCCCTATATTTCGGACAGATAAAAAAAGTCAGGTAATATAACAAA
>JBJEEE010000082.1:0-30576 GCA_051872775.1 Bacilli bacterium | reverse complement strand
TACTTTGTAATTTTTAAAAGATAACTATTTTGAATATATCATAAGATAAACACACTAAATTCAAAATTTATAAGAAGAATACTTGAAAGTTTTTACTCATTATGTTATAATTAATATAATATGGGGGAGAATTTTATGATTAGACCATTGAATAATAATTTAGTAATTAAACAAATTGTGGAAGAAACTTTATCCGGAATATATATTCCTAATCCTGTAAAAAATCTTTATGCAGTAATAGCTATTGGCAAAAGTGTTATGGAAACAAAAGTTGGAGATAAAGTCATTGTTGATATAGATAAACTAAGAGAAATTAAATATCAAGGAAGTACTTACTTTTTAATTTCTGAAGATTATGTATTAGGAATCGTGGAGGACTAGTATGGCGAATATAGTAAAGTATAATGAAGAAGCCAAAGAATTGATGGCTAATGGAATTAAAACCCTTTATGATGCGGTAAGAGTAACCCTAGGGCCTAAAGGAAGAAATGTAATTATCGAACAAGATTTTGGTTCCCCATTAATTGTTAATGATGGGGTTACCATTGCTAAATCCATAATACTTGAAAATAAATTTGAAAATTTAGGTGCTTCAGTTTTAATTGAAGCTGCATCTAAAACAAATGATCAAGTTGGTGATGGTACAACAACTGCTATAATTCTTGCTTATAATATCATCAAAGAAGGCCTTGATGCAATTAGAAAAGGTGTAAATCCTGTAACAATTCGAAATGGATTGAATTACTATTTAGGTCACATCTTAGAGGCAATCGATAAAGTGTCAACTAGTATTACATCTAGTGATGATTTACGTCATGTTGCGACAATATCTTCACAAAGTAAAGAAATCGGTGATTTTATTGCTTCCGCATATGATGAAGTAGGCAGAGATGGTTTAGTTATGGTTGAGGAATCACAAAGTTTAAATACTTATCTAGATGTTGTTAAAGGTTACTCATATGATCGAGGTTATCTATCACTTTATATGGTTAATGATAAAGAAAAAATGCAAGCTGTTTTGGATAAGCCTTATATTTTAGTAACAGATAAAAAAATAGTAAATATGCAAGAAATTCTACCTCATCTAGAAAAAACTATGAAGAGTGGAAAACCACTTTTGATTATATGTGATGATATTGAACAAGAAGTATTAAGTGCCTTAATCGTAAATAAATTAAGAGGAGTATTTAATGTAGTTGTGACGAAAGCTCCAAGTTTTGGTGATCGTAAAGTAAAATTACTTGAAGATATTGCTACTGTAACAGGTTCAACTTTTATTGACTCAAATATTGGAATGTCACTTAATGATGAACAAATTATTTTAGGTAGTGCTTCAAAAGTAGTGATATCAAAAGAACAAACGGTGATAATTGATGGTGCTGGTGATAAAGATGATATTTTAAAACGAGCTGAATCAATTCGTCTTGAAATAAATCATACAACAAGTGAATATGATCAAGAAAGATTAAAAGAAAGACTAGCCAAAATACTTGGTGGAGTAGCTTTAATTAAAGTAGGTGCTAGTACTGAAATTGAATTAAAAGAGTTAAAACTAAGAGTTGAAGATGCACTAAATGCCACTAAAGCAGCTATGCAAGAAGGTATCATTGAAGGTGGTGGCAAAGTCTTCTATGAAATCAGTGATCAACTACGCCAAATTAAAAGAGAACCAGAATATGGCGTAGTATGTGATATATTGAGCCAAGTCTTAAAAAAACCTTTTCAACAAATTGTTGAAAATGCCGGAGCTGACTTCTTACAAGTAATTAAAGAAGTAAACGCAACCTACTGGTTTGATGCAAGTACTTCTAAACTTGTAAGATTAAAACAAGCAGGAATAATTGATCCTGTATCAGTGGAAAAATCCGCAATTACTAGCGCAATCTCCATTGCTAGTATCTTCCTAACTACGGAATGTGCTATCGTAAAAAATGAACAAACAGCTCCTTTAAAAGAGGATGATTTAGTATGATGAATGAAACTGAAAAATTACTAAATAGAATTAAAGAACTAGAAGATGAAAACCTTGCGCTTAAACATCAATTAGATGATTTAAAAAAAGAACTTGAATTATGTGGTAAGGTAGTTGATACAAATGAACCTATTACTTTAACTTCATACTATGGTAAAAAGTATTTAGAGATTCATGAAGAAGTATATAAAAAACGCATTGAAAAATTGATTGAACGAGAAAATAAATTAAAAGACGAATATAATCAACTCTTAAATCAAGAAGAGTCATCACAGTTGATTATCGAAAATAATGAAACCATTAATAATCAGTTGGTTGAGTTAGATAATAAAATACAAAATAAATATTATGAATTAGAAAAACTTCGTTTTGAATTTTCAAGTGCTGTCAAAAAAGTAACTAACGATGAATCTAAGATTACCCAAGATACATTAGATATTTTATCACGTATAACAAGTCTTCTATTTTCTGCCGCAACCCCAGAGACAATAATCAATGAAATTGGCTATACAATGAGTATCCTAGAAAATTCATTATATCCGATAAATCTCGATATTGCGAAAAGGAAATTGGAATTAGTATATGCTTTAGATGAACTAAATGATGCGACCCAAAGAATTACGATGGAGATTAAATCATATGAAGTATCACAAAAAGAATTAAAGAGTGAACTTAAAGAGATTAATTCTAGTTCAATTGAAGCTTTGATGGAAAGTATAACGGCAGAACTTGAAAAGATTAATAAATCAAAAAATGAGTTAAAACAATTGTTTGATATGTTAAAAGATCAAAATCTAAAGAAAGTTCAAGATGAGATTAAGCATCTTCAAATTTTAGAATATTCGAACAAAGAAATTGCGCAAGCAATGGATGATATTGTTAATCAATACTATGATGAATTAATGAATGAAGATACCGTATCTAATATTGAATTAAAAAAGATTGTAGAGTTGAGTAAATTATCAAATGAATTAATTGAATTAGAAGGTATTCAAAACGAATTTGATAGAACTTCAAGTGAATATGAACACTTAAACTCACTACTAGCAACTGTTAATAATAATATTTCTCAAATGGAAGAATATGTGAAAATGACATCTAAAGCAATCTTATCGAAACCAGAATATAATGAAACGGTTAATCGATATGAAGGATATTTAACAACAATTAATTTATTAAAGCAAGAAATAGAAAATGCAAAAATAAAAATTAATGAACTTAAAGAAGAACGTCGCTTAAAGTCGCTTGATCCTTACGCAAAAGCTACTATTCAAAAACTGACTGAACAGATTAAAGCTACTGAGAGTATGCTTGCAAAATATAATCTTGATTTAGAAAACACGACAAAAGAAGTCGAAGCGATTGCTGCTTCTGAACGTAATCTAAAATTGATGAGTGTATTAAAAGATAAAAAGTTAGTAGAAGCCAAACTTCCTCTTTTGTATAATCAACAAAAAGAATTGGTTACTGCTGTTACGATAAAACATGATGAATTAAAGAAATTAGAAGAAAGTGTTCGCAATTATGAGAATATTTTAGAACGAATTGAGGAGTTAAAAAGTGAAATTAATCATTAATAATGATGTTACATCAATAGTGCCATCATTTTCCGTGATTGCGTATTCTATGGATGTTGTAAATACTAAAACCAATGAAGTAACGAAATATATCGATGATTTAACTAAATGGTGTCAAACGAAATACAATATAGAAACGATTACTCAAATTCCTAAATTAAAAGAAACTAGAGATGGCTATAAAGCATTTGGCAAAGATCCAAGTCATACTAGACCAGCCTGTGAAGCTTTACTGAGACGTTTGGTAAAAAAAGAAGGAATATATCGTTTAGGAGATATTATTGATATCGGTAATATTGTTTCGATTTTAACATTAAGAAGTGTATGTGTAGTTGATTATGAAAAATTAAAAGGTAACATAAACATTCGTCTTGGTAATCAAAACGATATATACTATGGTATTAACCGAGGAATAATTAATGTTAATAGAATTCCTGTATATGTTGATGATTTAGGACCATTTGGATGTCCTACTAGCGATACAGACCGCACAAAAGTAACTGATACCACTAAATCAATATTAGTAATGATTATTTGTTTTAGTAAAAATGATATTATTAATGATGAACAACTTATGCTTGATTTGTATCAAAGATATGCACAAGCAAAAAATATTAAAAAAATCGAGGTCAATTATGGAAAACTCTAATTTTATAAAAACAATAATGAAAAATGAACTTGAAGAAGGAATCGTAGATAAAATTCTAACTAGATTCCCCCCTGAGCCAACCGCATATCTTCATATAGGTCATGCTCGTGCCATTATTACCAATTTTGAACTTGCAAAAGAATTTGGTGGTGCTACTAATCTTCGTTTTGATGATACTAACCCCTCAAAAGAAGATGTTGAATATATGGATGCGATAATCAAAGATTTAGAGTGGCTCGGATATACTCCAAAGGAAATTACTTATGGTTCTAGTTATTTTGAAAGAACCTATGAAATTGCGAAAGAATTAATAAAAAAAGGTTTAGCTTATGTAGATGATTTAACCCATGAAGAAGTCGCTAAATACCGTGGTTCAATTAATGAACCAGGTATCAACTCTCCTTATCGTAATCGTAGTGTGGAAGAAAACTTGCGATTATTTGAAGAGATGCGAGCAGGTAAGTATGAAAATGGGGAAAAGACATTACGAGCAAAGATTGATATGGCAAGTCCAAACATTAATATGCGTGACCCTGTAATTTATCGTATTATGAAAGTAAAGCACCATCAAACAGGAGATAAATGGTGTATTTATCCAATGTATGATTTTGCACATCCCCTTCAAGATGCTTTTGAAGGAATAACTCATTCGCTTTGTAGTTTGGAATTTGAAGACCATCGTCCTTTATATGAATGGGTAATAAATAATGCCAATGTTGCATATAACAATCATCCACGCCAAATTGAATTTGGTCGTTTAGGTATTACTAATACAATAATGAGTAAACGTTATTTAAAACAATTAGTTGATAATTCTCTTGTTACAGGTTATGATGATCCAAGAATGCCTACCCTTGTAGGATTAAAACGTCGTGGATTTACACCTGAAGCCGTAAAAAACTTCATTTTATCAGCAGGTTTATCACGTGTTAACTCAACGATTGAATATGGAATGTTAGAACATTGTTTAAGAGAAGACTTAAAAGAAAAAGTAGCAAGATATAATGCTGTTATTCATCCATTAAAGGTGGTAATTACAAACTATCCAGAAGGCCAAATTGAATGGTTAGATTCGGAAAAAAATAGTGAAAATCCAAATCTTGGTACATATAAAATACCTTTTGGAAGAGTTGTCTATATTGAACAAGAAGACTTTATTGAACAAAAGCCAAATAAACATTGGAAACGTCTTTCATTAGGTCTTGAAGTAAGACTAATGCATGCATATTTCATTAAATGTAATGAAGTCGTTTATAATGAAGATGGATCAATTAAAGAATTACATTGCACATATGATCCACAAACCAAAAGCGGTAGTGGTTTTAATGAAAGAAAACCAAATGGTAACATTCATTTTATCGAAGCAACTACAGCAATACCAGCAACCTTTAATTTATTTGAACCACTTATACTAGATGAGAAAGTATCATCAGAAAACTTTATGGAACGTTTAAATCCAAATTCTTGGATTAAAGCAGAGGGATTTGTAGAATGTGCTCTAAAAGGAGTACAACCAATGGATAAATTTCAATTTGTAAGAAATGGGTATTATGCTGTTGATTATGAATCGAAAGGAGATAAACTAGTTTTTAATCGTATTGTTGGATTAAAATCTTCATTTACAATGTAATAATATGACAAATGTACTTGATACCTTAAATAAAGAACAGCTATCTGCCGCATCAGTTGTATATGGACCAGTAATGGTTTTTGCGGGGGCAGGTACAGGAAAAACAAAAACATTAATTGCCAGGATTATTAATATGATTCAAAATGAGCATATCAATCCGCGCAACATTCTTGCAATTACATTTACTAAAAAAGCTACAGCAGAGATGCGAGAACGTCTAACAAATGCGGTAGGGGAACAGACAGCTCATTTAGTTCATATATCTACAATTCATTCACTATGTAATCGCATTCTTCGTCGAAATATAACTAAACTTGGATATCAGTCAGATTTTGAAATTATTGATGATGAAGAAATGTTGAAAGTAATTGGTGAAGTAATCAAAGAAAATCATATTGATCGTAAAATATATTCACCTAAAGCCATTATTAAAATGATTAGTGACTATAAGAACGGTATTCGTCCTATCGATAAAGAAGAAGAAAAAATATATGATTTATATCAACAATATCTAAAAGCAAACAATATGGTAGATTTTGATGATTTACTAATTTTAACCAACTTATTACTAGATGATGCGGAAATACTATCATATTATCAAGATTGGTATCGCTTTATTCTTGTTGATGAATTCCAAGATACCAACGAAATTCAATATAGTCTAATTAGAAAACTTGCCAGTCGTGAACGTAACTTATTTGTCGTAGGAGATGACGATCAAAGCATTTACTCCTTTAGAGGGGCATGTGTTGACAATATGTTAAACTTTACTAGACGCGATTATTTAGATGCTAAAGTATTTAAGTTATGTCAGAACTATCGTTCAAATGAAGCTATCTTAAAAGGATCAAATTCACTCATTAAACATAATACAATGCGTGAACCAAAAGAATTATTTACAAACCGAGCAAATCAAGGTCCTTCGGTTATGGTTCATGATGCATATTACTATGAGGATGAAGTAAGATATGTTACTAATGAAATCATACATCTAATTAATCACGATAAATATCAATTTTCGGATATTGCTATTCTTTATCGAAACAACGCATTATCACGTAACTTTGAACTTGAATTAATAGAAAATGGTCTTCCATATAATATTTATGGCGGATACTCCTATTTAAAACGAAAAGAAATTAAAGATATTATTAGTTATCTTCGCTTTATTGTTGATCCAAATAAAATAGTTCATTTTAAACGAATAATTGATCGTCCTTCTCGAGGAATTGGTGAAAAAACATTATCTAAACTATTCATGATTATGGATAATGATAACATATCTTTACTTGATGCCATAGATACATTATACGAAGAGAATCCCTCTAGTAAGAATAAAGCTCTAAAAGAATTTAAAGAAACTATTGTATACTTACAAGATCAATTAGAAAAGAAAAATTTAGTTGCTTTCTTTGATGAACTAGTGGAAAAAACTGGTTATTTAAAAATGTTGAAAGAAGAAGATAGCGAAGAGGAAAATCGCGTCAATAACTTAATGGAATTTAAATCAATCTTATACAAGATTGAAGATACTTTTGAAGATTCAGGTCTTTCACAAAAAGAAAAAATAGAAATTAGTTTAGATGAGATTATTCTTGACCAATCATATGGCGATGAAAAAGAAACAAACGCTATTACATTATCAACAATTCATTCGGTCAAAGGTCTTGAATTTAGAGCAGTAT
Organism: Bacilli bacterium; assembly: GCA_051872775.1. Lineage (GTDB taxonomy): Bacteria > Bacillota_I > Bacilli_A > ML615J-28 > CAG-313 > UMGS75. Next base: position 23,063 of record JBJEEE010000082.1, on the reverse strand, counting down.
TTGTAGTTGGATTAGAAGAAGGAATCTTCCCATCTATCCGTGATGATACCGATATCGAAGAAGAACGTCGAGTAGCTTATGTTGCATTTACAAGAGCTAAAGATTTATTATATTTAACTTGTTCTGCTCGTCGTTTAATTTATGGAAGAGTTGTAAAAAATCAAAAATCACGTTTCTTAAAAGAATTCCTATTATCTGAAGATGTACAACAAATGGTTGATCAAAACAACGAATCAAAAAAAATAACAGGGGAAATAAAAGTAGGAAGTAAGATAAATCATACTTATTTTGGATATGGACTAGTAATTGCTTGTGATGATCGTTTTGTTCAAATATTATTTGAAAAAGATAATACGATAAGAAAAATAACGAAAGATCATCCAACAATTTCGCTTATCAGTGAATAAAATCTGTCTATTAATTCATGGGTATTTAACTGATTATCATGATTTTACTTCTTTACCCCAACACTTGATAAAGTACTATGATCAAGTAATCTTGCTTTGTCTGCCTGGTCATGAAAACAAATGTAACTTGAAAAATTTTACGAAAGATAATGTTTTTACTTATCTTGATTACGAAATATCAAAAGTAATGAAGCCAAATAATCAAGTAGATATAATTGGGTTTTCACTTGGTGGTGCCCTTGCTTGGTACTATAGTTTAAAATATAATTTTCATAAAGTAGTATTGTTAGCACCAGCTATACATAATTTAAATTTAAATTTAGTTAGCGATAAATGGCATCACCGCAAGCAATTAAAACAATATGATAATAATATATATAAAGAAGAAATAAAGAAAGCCTTGCAAAGAGACAAAGAGGCAGTACAATTTGTAATAAAAAATACGCTTCCCAAATTTTCAATTAAAAATGGAGTCGAATTTATAAAAATTGTAAAAGAAATAAATAGTATGAAAGGTTCATCACCAGTTCCAACATTAATTATTAGAGGAGAATTAGATGAACTAGTAAAAAAAGATGTAATAAAAATTATATCTGATCGATTAACGGGAATAAAAGAAATATATGAGGTTCCTAATATTGGTCATATGATGCTCAGAACCGATTATGAACAAGAAATAATAGAAAAAATAATTTATTTCTTAGAAAGGTAGAAATAATGGATAATATTGATGAAGTAAAAGCAAGAATGAAATATTTAGTCAATATTCTTAATCAATATAATTATGAGTATTATGTTCTAGATAATCCAACTGTTGATGATATTGAATATGATAGCTTAATGCGTGAACTATCTTCATTAGAAGAAAAGTATCCTGAAGAAGTATTACCAAATACGCCAACGCAAAAAGTAGGCGATTATCTACAAACTGATTTAGAACAAATTACCCATCAAAATCCGATGTTGTCTCTGGCTAATGCATTTAGTTATGATGAACTTCGTGAATTTGATGAAAGAATTAGAAAAGTTACTAATAATTTTACTTATACAGTCGAACTTAAAATTGATGGTATTGCTAGTAGTGCTCACTATGATAATGGTTTACTAACCCTTGCCGCAACCCGAGGCAATGGCATTATTGGCGAAAACATTACGAAAAATATGCTTACAATTAATACTTTACCTAAAGTACTTACTAAACACTTATCAATGGAAGTAAGAGGCGAAGTATATATGTCTAAGCCCGTTTTCAATGAACTAAATGAAGAAAGAAAACGCAATAATCAAGTATTATTTGCTAATCCTAGAAATGCGGCCGGAGGAAGTCTCCGCCAATTAGATGCAACTATTACAAAAAAGCGCAAACTTGACCACTTTGCATATACTTTAGTAAATCCAATGGATTATGGAATATATACGCAAAAAGACGCTTTAAATTTCTTATCTAGTTTAGGTTTTAATGTTAATCCTCATTTTAGACATTGTCAAAATATAGAAGAAGTTATAGCATATCTTGAAGAATATAGTGAAAAAAGAAAGACTCTTGATTATGAAACCGATGGAGTTGTTATAAAAGTAAATGAATTTTTACTATATGATTTGATTGGTTATACTGTAAAAGTACCTAAATGGGCTATAGCTTATAAGTTTCCGGCTCAAGTTGTTACGACAAAACTAAAAAATATTATTTTTACCGTAGGAAGAACCGGGATAATTACTCCTAATGCCATTTTAGATCCTGTATATGTAGGGGGAACAATGGTATCAAGAGCAACCCTAAATAATGAATCATTCATTCTATCACGAGATTTAAGAATTGGTGATTATGTTAGAGTTAGAAAAGCAGGGGAAATCATTCCTGAAGTTATCGATGTTGATATGGATAGAAGATCACCTGATAGTATCCCTTTTAAAATGCCTGAAGTTTGTCCTGTTTGTGGTAGTAGATTGATTAAAGAACCAAATGAAGCAGAACACTACTGTAAGAATCCGGAATGTGGTGGACGCCGTATTGAAGGAATCATCCACTTTGCCTCACGCGTAGCAATGGATATTGATGGTCTTGGCGAAAAACAAATTGAATTACTATCATCACTTGGTTTTATTAATGATATAAAAGACATTTATTTGTTAAAAAACTATCAAGATGAACTATTATCAATTGAACGCTTTGGAAAGAAAAAAATAGAAAATTTAATAAATGCTATTGAGAACAGCAAAAACAATAGTTTAGATAAACTAATATTTGGTCTAGGTATTCGTTTTGTTGGTGCTAAAGCATCAAAAAATTTATGTAGGTACTATCATAATATTGATGAATTAAGTAAAGCTTTATATGAAGATCTTGTTTTAATCGATGATATCGGAGAAGTAATGGCAAAAAGCATCGTTGATTACTTTAAAAATCCTGTACATCTTGAATTAATTGAAAATTTAAAACAATTAGGAGTTAATCCAAGTTCAAAAGATGAAACAATTGACGCAAGATTTAAAGGTTTAACTTTTGTATTGACAGGAACCCTTCCAACCCTTACTAGGGATGAAGCCTCTAAGATAATTGAACAATATGGTGGAAAGACCTCATCTAGTGTCAGTAAGAAAACAAATTTTGTACTTGCGGGGGAAGAAGCAGGATCAAAACTAACTAAAGCTAAAGAATTGAATATACCAATCATAGATGAACCTACTTTCTTAGAAATGATTAAATAATCTCAACTTAATATAGTTGAGATTTTTTTTATAGAATATATATTTTTTTATAGTAAATTATCTATATAAAATGTAATTTTGTGGTATAATAAGAAGAAATACATAAAAAGAGGTGCATAATATGAATGATCAAATAATCATAAAAGGTGCAAGAGAAAACAATTTAAAAAATGTTAGCTTAACAATCCCTCGTAATAAACTAGTTGTTATGACAGGAGTATCAGGAAGTGGTAAATCTTCACTTGCCTTTGACACGATTTATGCGGAAGGACAACGTAGATATGTCGAAAGCTTATCCGCATATGCTCGTCAATTCTTAGATAATGCAGACAAACCAGATGTTGATGTTATTGAAGGACTTTCTCCTGCCATCTCTATCGATCAAAAGACAACAAGTAAGAATCCTCGTTCAACTGTAGGGACTGTTACCGAAATATATGATTTTTTACGATTATTATATGCACGTATTGGTAGACCTCATTGTCCCATTCATCATCATGAAATCAGTAGTCAAACGATAGAACAAATGACAAACACGATATTATCTTATGAAGAAGAATCAAGAGTAATTATTCTTGCGCCGATTGCGGAAGAAAGAAAAGGTACTTTTGAAAAAACAATTGATCTTCTTCGAAAAGATGGATATTCAAAAGCTATCATTGATGGAGAAATGATGGACTTAGATGAGGAAATATCACTTGAAAAGAATAATAAGCATAACATTTTAGTAGTAGTTGATCGCATTAAGGTTAGACCTGAAATTAAATCACGTTTATATGAATCACTAGAGACAGCATCACATCTTGGTGATGGCAAAATATATGTAGATATAAATGATCAAAGAATTATGTTCAGTGAACATTATAGTTGTCCTGAATGTGGTTTTACAATTGGAAAACTTGAACCTGCAATGTTTTCATTTAACTCACCACTCGGAGCTTGTCCTAATTGTAAAGGACTTGGCTTTATAAATGAACTTGATGTCGATCGTTTAATTGTTAATCCTGATATATCCATTAGCGATGGAGCTATCCGCTATTTAAAAAATATTGTATTTACTGAAAACATTGAATGGCAAGTTTTTAAAACTCTATTTGATTATTATCATATTGATGTATTCAAACCATACAAAGATTTAACCGATGAACAAAAAGAAGTTATATTATATGGATCCAAAGTACCTATCAGTTATGAAGTTCATTCATCTGGTGGTATCACGATGCGAAAAAACAAAGTAATTGAAGGTTTAGCTACTTTGATTAAAAGACGTTATGAAGAAACGGAATCAAATATGCAACGAGATTACTATGGATCATATATGAAAGAGATTACATGCCCTGAATGTAGGGGAAGAAGATTATCACAAATGGTTTTATCCGTCTTAGTTGGTGGTAAGAATATTCATGAGTTTACGGAATTATCCATAAGCGAAGCTCTTGACTTTATCAATAATTTATCATTGACAGAAAAAGAACAACAAATTAGTAATTTAATTCTAAAAGAAATAAAGGGAAGACTTCAATTCTTAAAAAATGTAGGATTAGATTATCTAACTCTATCAAGAAAAGCAGGAACTTTATCAGGAGGAGAAGCTCAAAGAATTAGACTTGCAACTCAAATTGGTTCACATTTAACGGGAGTTTTGTATGTACTAGACGAACCATCAATTGGGCTTCATCAAAGTGACAATCACAAGTTAATTAATTCACTTAAAGAAATGCGTGATTTAGGTAATACGTTAATAGTTGTTGAACATGATGAGGAGATAATGCATGAGTGCGACTATATCGTAGATGTTGGCCCATATGCAGGTGTCCATGGTGGTAACATTGTTGCACAAGGTACAATCGAGGAAATAATGGCTTGTCCAGATTCTATTACAGGAGATTATCTATCAGGAAGACGGGCTATTAAAGTTCCAACTGAACGAAAAACTGCGGATTTAGGTAGTCTCGTAATTCGTAATGCTCATCATAATAATTTAAAAAATATCGATGTTGAAATTCCACTTCATAAATTTGTTGTCGTAACAGGAGTATCAGGAAGTGGTAAATCATCACTTGTAAATGAAATTTTATACAATTTTTTAGCAAAGAAATTATATCGTTCATCTAATCCTGTTGGTGAATGTGATGGAATTGATGGTACTGATCAGATTGATCGTGTCATACAAATAGATCAAACGCCAATTGGCAGAACACCTAGATCAAATCCAGCTACATATACAGGAGTGTTTGATGCTATTCGTGATCTTTTCGCAACCACCCTTGAAGCTAAAAAAAGAGGATATACAAAAAGTAGATTCTCCTTCAACGTCAAAGGTGGCCGTTGCGAAACATGTCAAGGTGATGGGGTAATCAGAATTGCTATGCATTTCTTACCAGATGTCTATGTTGAATGTGAAGCATGTCATGGTAAACGTTATAATCAAGAAACACTTGAAGTAAAATATAAAGGCAAATCGATATCAGATGTACTTGATATGACGGTTGAAGATGCTTGTGAATTCTTTGAAAATATACCTCAAATTTATAATAAAATGAAAACCTTAAATGATGTTGGACTTGGCTATATTAAACTTGGTCAAAGTGCAACCACCTTATCAGGAGGAGAAGCCCAAAGAGTAAAGCTAGCTAGTGAATTATATAAAAAACTAACTGATAAGACTTTGTTTATTTTTGATGAACCTACAACCGGACTTCACACTTATGATGTTGATAAGCTAATGACAATGGTTCAAAATATCGTAAAAATGAATGCTTCTGTCGTAATTATCGAACATAACTTAGATGTAATCAAACTTGCAGATTACATAATTGATTTAGGACCAACTGGAGGAAATAAAGGTGGGTATATAATTGCGAAAGGAACACCGGAAGAGGTCATTCAAAACCCACAAAGTGCAACCGGAGTATATCTAAAGAAAGTACTTGCGAAAAAGGAGGAATAACTTTTGAAGCGATTATTTAAGATATTCAAGCAATACAAAACAAGTGCAATTTTAGCTCCTACTTTTAAACTTTTTGAAGCTCTCTTAGAATTACTTATTCCCATAATTGTAGCATCAATCATCAACAAAGGGATTGCGGAAAAAGATACTAGCTATGTAATCCAAATGATTATTGTAATGGTTATATGTGGTATTGTTGGACTTGTCTTTTCTATTTTTGGTCAGTTTTTCTCCGCAAAAGCATCGGTTGGATTCTCAACCAAAATCAGACATGAACTTTTTGAAAAACTCCAAACTTTAACTTTTACTGATATTGATAATCTTGGTACATCAAGTATGATTACTCGTTTAACCTATGATGTTAATCAAGTCCAAACAGGAATTAATCTAACTTTGCGATTACTGCTTAGATCACCATTTGTAGTCTTTGGTGCAGCTATTTTAGCTTCTATTTTATTACCTTCTAATGCCTATCTATTTTGGATATCAATCTTAATTTTATCGATTGTCATCTTTTGTATTTTGCTATTCTCTTTACCTCTTCATAAAAAAGCACAAAATAATCTAGATAGTGTCCTAAGTAAGACAAAAGAAAATTTACAAGGGGTAAGAGTAATTAGGGCATTTGGTGTAGAAGATAGTGAAATAGACAACTATGATATTCAAGTTAAGAAATTAGAAAATTCACAAAATCTTGTAAGTAATTTATCAAGTTTGATGAATCCGATAACATATGTAATTGTTAACATCACGATAACACTAATCATTTATATGGGGGGAGAAAAAGTATTCGATGGAACCATCCAACAAGGGACATTAATTGCAATCTATAACTATATGACCCAAATATTAGTTGAACTGATTAAACTAGCCAACTTAATCATCACCGTATCAAAAGCAATTGCAAGTTCTAAACGTATTGCTAGTATATTAGAGATGAAATCAACCATTGAAATACAAGAGAAAAAAAAGATAGACAAACTACCCTATATTGTATTTGACCATGTTAATCTAAAGTATCAAAATGCATCTCTTGAGTCTTTAACTGATTTAAACTTTACGGTCGATAAAGGTGATACCATTGGAATTATCGGTGGAACTGGTAGTGGTAAAACATCACTAGTTAATCTATTAACCCGTTTTTATGATGTGACAACAGGAAACCTTTATCTTGATGGATATGATATTAAATCATATGATCCTAAAGAATTAAGAGATAGAGTAGGCTTTGTATTACAAAGATCAATTCTTTTTAAAGGGACAATTAGAGACAACATTGGATGGGGTAATCCAAGTGCAACCGATCAAGACATAATGGAAGCACTAAAGGTTGCTCAAGCTCTTGATGTAGTGAATAAAAAATCGCATAAATTAGATGAAGAAGTAGAACAAAATGGGCGAAACTTTTCTGGTGGTGAACGTCAACGTCTAGCAATCGCAAGAGCCCTCGTAAAAAAGCCAGAAATAATCGTTTTAGATGATTCATCTAGCGCCCTTGATTATGCTACTGATAAAGCATTACGTGAAGCAATTCAAGATTTATCATACCATCCAACGATCTTTATTGTTACACAGCGTACAGTATCTATTCAAAATGCTAAAAAGATAATTGTACTTGATGATGGCAAGATTGTAGGACTTGGGACCCATCAAGATTTACTCCAAAATTGTGAAGTATATCAAGAAATATATAATTCGCAATTTAAAAAGGAGGTAAACCATGAGCAATAATGTCTTTCGTAAACTATGTAAGTACTTAAAAACAGATCTAATCACAATCATTTTTACAATTTTATTATCGATGGTAGTTAGTATTTTGATGATTTATATTCCTAAGTTATATGGTGAAGGAATTGATGAAATCATAGGAACAAATAATGTTAATTTTAACACTCTATCTCAAATTATAAAAAAAGCTTGTATCATCATCGTTGTCATTGGTTTTGTACAATGGATACAACTAGCTATAAATAATAATATTGCCTATCGATTAACCCGTAGATTACGTAGTGATGCCTTTAGAGTTATCCAAAGATTACCACTTGCTTATCTTGATTCTCATCAAAGTGGTAAAACCATTAGTATTATAATAAATGATGTTGAAAACGTTGCGGATGGGCTTATTTTGGGCTTAACACAAGCATTTAGTGGGGTAACAACAATTATTGCAACAATCGTATTTATGATAACCATTAATTGGATTATTGCTATCTTAGTTGTGGTAATTACACCTCTTTCCTTATTTGTCGCAAAATTTATTGCGAAAAAAACTTATAATATGTTTAAAAATCAATCCGAAATAAGAGGCATTCAAACGGGATTTATTGACGAAATGATTTCAAATTTAAAAGTAGTAAAAGCATACAATCACGAAGATGATAACTTAGTTAAATTTGATGAAATTAATGACTCGTTAGAAAAATGTTCATTTAAAGCAGTATTCTTTTCATCGTTAACTAATCCTTCCACTCGTTTTGTTAATTCACTAGTTTATGCTTTAGTTGCATGTGCTGGTGCCCTATTTGCTATCAATCCCGTTAGTGCAAGTTTAGTTGTTACAGCCGGAACTTTAACAAGTTTATTAAGTTATGCTAATCAATATACGAAACCATTCAATGAAATATCGTCAGTAATAACAGAACTTCAAAATGCTTTTGCATGTGCAAGTAGAATTTTTGAACTAATCAATGAACCTCAAGAAGAGATAATTCCTAATGAGATCATAAGGGAAGATAATCTTTTGGGAGATATTGAATTAAAAAATGTCTTTTTCTCATATGTAGAACATCAAAAATTAATTGAAAATTTTAATCTTCAAGTAAAACCAGGCGAAAAAATAGCGATTGTTGGTCCAACAGGATGTGGGAAAACAACCTTGATTAATCTTCTTATGCGTTTTTATGATGTAACAAACGGAGCGATCTTAGTAGATAATTGTAACATAAAAGAATATAACCGAAAGTATCTTCGTTCAAACTATGGAATGGTACTTCAAGATACATGGATAAAAAACGCGACGGTCAAAGAGAATATAACCCTTGGCAATCAAAACATAACTGATGAAGAGATAATAGAGGCATGTAAAAAAGCCCATTGTCATAATTTTATCAAGAAATTTAAAGATGGATATGATACAATAATTTCAGAAGATTTTGGATTATCAGGAGGCCAAAAGCAACTAATATGTATTGCAAGAATTATGGTTCTTTTACCACCTATTCTAATATTAGATGAAGCTACTTCATCTATTGATACAAGAACAGAAATTAAAATTCAAGAAGCTTTTGATACTTTGATGAAAAATAAAACTTCTTTTATAGTTGCTCATCGTCTATCAACCATCAAAGAAGCTAATCGAATAATTGTAATGAATAATGGACACATTATTGAAGTAGGAAACCATCAAGAACTATTAACACGAAGAGGTTTTTATTATAATCTATACAATTCACAATTCCCAAAAGAGTAAAGATTATGACGATGTCATAATCTTTTTTTAATAATTATATTTTAAAGAATATATATATTAATAAAGGGAAAAACTAAAAAAGTGATAAATCGCATATAAATTGAATAAAAGAGGACATTGTGGTATAATGAATAAGAACAAATATCTTATTATTTTAGTAATCATCTATCTAATTTTAATAATTTTGGGTTTCTATCTCATAAGTAATATTTCTTTATTTGATACGTTTCCTCTATTGATAAAGTTAATTTATTTGTTTTCTATTATTATTAATTTACAGTATATTATATATATAATTACGAAAAACAAATATATAAAAGTTAGTCATTATTTAGGATTATTCTTTTATGCCATCTTTATGATAATTACTTTATACTTTAGAGATACTCTTCAAGAAGAAACCATTGAAGATTCTTTTTACTTAGATAAATGGTTAAAAATTGTTTTTAGTAATAAAATTGTTTTTTTAAATCTAATTGGTAATATAATAATATTTATTCCTTTTGGTATTTTCTTTAAACAATTTTCGTTTCCATTAACAATTAAGGTACTTCTCATAATTATAATTATTGTTATGTTAGAATTAATTCAGTATGTAACAAAAAAAGGGATATTTGATTATTTAGATATTGCTTTAAATATATTTGGGACATTCATAGGATATATATTTTGTAATAAAATAAAGGAGGACAATGACTATGAAAAAAGTGCAATTAAATGAAGTAGTAAAAGAATTAAATCTACAAGTAATTTGGGGAAATGATTTTCTAAAAAAAGAAGTTGTAAAACCCATGTCTTCACGTCCATGTGTTGAAATATATGCAGGATATTTCGACTATTTTGAAAAAGACCGTATTCAAGTAATTGGATCTAAAGAACTTGCCATTTTTGAATTATTAAAAGAAGAAGATAAAAAAGAACGTTTACGTGAACTATTCAGTTATAATTCTCCTGCTTTTGTTTTCACAAAAAATGCGGAAGTACCAAAAGTAGTAGTAGAAGTAGCCATTGAAAAAAATATGCCTATTTTAAAAAGTAATCTTTCAACTTCAGCTTTAATTGGAAATCTACATGCTTATTTATCAAATAGACTTGCGGAAAGAGTAACAGTTAATGGGGTAATGGTAGATGTAAGTGGTGTTGGCGTTTTAATTCGCGGTGTTGATGGTATAGGTAAAAGTGAAACCGCGCTAGAACTAGTTAAAAGAGGACATCTTCTTGTATCAGATGACGACACAAGAGTATATCAACGTGAACCAGGAATGGTAATAGTAGAATCAAGTAAAGTAAAAGAAAAACTAATGGAAATAAAAGATATTGGTGTAGTAAATGTTGTCAACTTATTTGGTATTGGATCCTATCGACCAAGTAAACGTCTAATGATGGTAGTAGATCTTGTTAGATCAGAAGATGAAGTATCAAATGAACCAACTGTTAAATTCTTTGATACTGAAGTTGCTCATACATCAATTATTGTAGAATCAGGAAGAAACATCGCAACTCTAATCGAAACGGCAGCTCTAAACTATCAACTTGTTAATGGTGGCAAAGATGCAAACGCTGAATTAAAATCAAGAATTATGAACTATAATATGAGTAGAGGAAAATAATGTTGTTAAATATATTAACAGAATTACGTCCCGTTTTTCCTGAAAGTGATAAAATTGCTTTTACCATTGGCTCATTATCAGTTGCTTGGTATGCAATAATAATTATGTGTGGAGCCATCCTTGGGACTTGTATTGGCTATTTTGTTTTTGCCAAAAAACTTCATTTAGATTCAGATACACTATTAACAGGTATGACTATTGGCGTCTTAGTTGGTATTATAGGCGCAAGATTATATTATGTATTATTTAATTATAAAAATATGAATATTACTAGTATCATCGATATAATTAGTCCAAGAAGTGGAGGACTTGCTATTCATGGTGCAATTATTGCGGAGCTAATCTTTATACCTCTTTATTGCCATAAGAAAAAAGTTGACATTTTAGCAATTCTCGAAATTGCTATGCCACTGATTCTACTTGCACAAGTTGTGGGAAGATGGGGAAATTTCGTAAATCAAGAAGCTTTTGGTTCCCTTGTTCCTTTTACAGGTGAAATTTCAAATGGTATGTTGTCTGATGCTCAACTATTAGAACAAAGAGATTTTCTCAAACATCTCCTTGTTCCTGATTTTGTAATTGACCGAATGTACATAACGGGAAGTAACTTAAATCATATTACAAGCGATATTCAAAAAATATCTGGTTATTATTTTCCTACCTTTTATTTTGAATCAATTGCCAATTTAATTGGCTTAACTATATATATGATTTTACGTAAATATATAAAGAAAATATATGTTGGTGATGGATTAAGCTTTTATCTAATTTGGTATGGAGTAGTAAGAATATTCATTGAATCAATGCGTACTGACCCTTTAACAATAGGTGGATTAAGAGTAGCAATTCTTATATCTATTATTAGTATAATTATTGGAATAGCTCTTATTATCGTAAGAAGGGTTACAAAATACCGAATTGAATCATGTTATGATTTATTCTATGGTAAAGGTGGATGCATAATGAAACGTGATGTCGTCATCTTTGATTGTGATGGTACTATTCTTGATACATTTAAGTTGATTGAACAAGTAGTAATAAGAACCTTTACAACATTAAAACCAGAGTACAAGATGACCGAAGAAGAAGCACATACTTTCTTTGGACCATTCTTAAACGATTCTTTTAGAAGATACTTTGATACCGAAGAAGAAGTAAATAATGCTGTCGAAGTATATCGCAAATATTGTGAAGAGATGACCCCAGAATATGTAAAAGCATATGATGGCATTGAACCAATGTTAAAAAAACTAAAACAAAATGGTTATTTTATTACAATCGTATCTAATAAGGTTACTCCTGCTATTATGCAAGGATTAAAACAATGTAAGATTGCAAAATATTTTGATTACATTGTAGGGGCAGAAAAACTAAACAAACCTAAACCTGACCCTGATGGAATTGATCAAGTTAAAGCCCACTTTAATGTTGATAATACTGTTTTAATCGGGGATACAATTATTGATTTAGAGACAGCCAACAATGCAAAAATTGATTTTATCGGTGTAACTTGGTGCCAAACATCAAGTAGTGAATTTAAGCATTATGGATGCCAAAAAATAGCAAGTAATCCGGATGACATTATTAGTTTTGTTGGGCAGTTAAATACAAAATAATAGAGGTATATTATGAGCTTTTCTAGTGAGGTAAAAAAAGAAGTATTAACCATTAATGATACCTCTATATGTTGCAAAAAAGCATTATTGCTCGGCATCTTACAAGGTGCATCTGAAATCATCATTGGAAACAATGAAATTAGAATATTGATTAAACTTCCCATTTTAAATGCGGTAAAAATAATTATTCCCCTTCTTAAAGATATTTATAAAATTGAATTAGATGAAGGAATTTCAAAAAGCATATCTTCATTAGGACATAAGTACTACTGTCTAGAAGTAAAAGATAAAGTCAATGAAATAATTAAAGATTTTAGTTTAATGCCATATGATGAAATAAGTATAGAGCATCCCGTTTTAAAAAAAGATTGTTGTAAAGCTGCTTTTGTTAGAGGATTATTTGTTATTAAAGGCTCAATCAATGATCCTAGAAAGAATCGTTACCATTTTGAGATTAATTGTAAAAAAGAATCGGTTGCCCAAACTTTATTATCCATCTTTGAAGGAATTGAAGTTGAAACTAAAACCGTTTTAAAAGGGCAAAACTATGTAGTTTACGTAAAAAAAAGCGAAGAAATCCGCGACTGTCTGGCTCTAATTGGCGCATCTTCAGGAATATTCTATTTTGAAGATTCACGGATTTATCGTGATTATGTTAATCAAGTTAATCGTTTAACTAATTGTGATGTTGCTAATGCGAGACGTTCTGCTGAATCATGTGAAAAACAACTTGCCGTTATTCAGATTATAAGGGATAGTGGTTATTTTCATAAGATGCCAATTCGTTTACAAACAGTAGCTAAAATGCGTGAAGAATACCCAGATTCTACTTTAGATGAACTTGTGGAAGTGTCTGATAAAGTATTTGGTAAGACCATGTCAAAATCAGGTATAAGTCATTGTTTTCGTGATTTAATGTCTTATTATGAATCACTAAAGTTAAATAAAAAATAAAACATATTGAACATTTGGTTCAATATGTTTTTCTTTTTATTCCATACTTTTATGATAGTATAGTTCTTCACTATGGTCGGGAACAATCCAACAAACGATACTTACAATACTTGCTACACCAACTAAAGAATAAATAATTCTTGATATAACATTACTGAAACCATCAAATAAGAAACCTACAAGATTAAAATCAAAAAGACCAACTAGTCCCCAGTTTAATCCACCAATAATAAGAATAACTAATGCAATGTTTCTTAAAATTTTCATAAATACCTCCTAATAAAATTTACATTAGTATTTTATGTAATATATAAAAAAATACACTGGTAAATTTATGTTTATTTTTTTTGCATAAAATAGTTAAAAAAACATATATTTAATTGAACGAGGTGTACAATGAAAAAATATTTAAAAATAGGCATATTATTATTGTTGTTTATTAGTGCTTTTACAATAACAAGTTGTAAAAAAGAAAAAGAAATCGTAAAAGATTTTCCCGAAATTGTAGCTGAATTATCAAGTTATAAATTAACAGGAAAACTTGAATCAATCTTTCCATCTGGAACCAAAGAATGCGAAGTAACGGTTTATTACAAAAAGCCAAATATGTATCGTGTTGAATTAAAAAATGCAGGTAATAACGAACCTCAAATAATGATTAAAAACGCAGATGGAATATTTGTCTTACTTCCTACAGTTAATAAAATATTTAAAGTAAATAGTAGTTGGCCCAATAATTCAAGTTATCCATATATATTACAATCGTTATCTAAAGATATTATTGCGGATGAAAATTTGATAACAAATAAAGAAAGTGATACAACAACTCTTGAATTTAATGCCAAAATGTTTGACAATGCTGTAGTAACAAAACAAAAGGTAACGTTTGATAATAAAACCGGACTACCCAAAGAAGTCTTAATATATGATAACAAAGATTCACTCTTAACTAAATTTACAGTAAATAATATTGAAATGGATAAGTCGATAGATTCACTATTGTTCCAAGTTAACAATACAATGCAAGAAGAACGTAATAATTTTGCAGAAGATCCTATTACATTTGATCGACTAGTTACCTATCCAACCTACTACCCTGAGGGAGCAGTAATGATTAATGAAAATATCATTGGCAGTAATGATGATAAAAAAGTCATAATGAAGTATGGAGGAGATAGTCCATTTACAATTATTGAAGAGTACGTACTAGGAACAGATGATGTTAAGACAGAATTCTTAGATGGATGTATATATACAATGGGTGGGGCTTTATGTTTCGTATGTAATAATACAATTAAGTTCTATGATAGTGGTATGGAATATATATTAGCATCTACCACACTTGATTATCATACCCTAATTCAAATGGGTGAATCGCTAAGAACAGCTGATGTAAAATAAACAATAGGACAATCAACTTATGATATGGTTGATTGTTTTTTATTAAATAACATATTTAATAGATACCAAAAATAGCAAAAACGCATTTACATAATTTAAATCAATTTATGCTTTTCTATTTCATAATGTTTGATATATTAGTTAAAATATGATATAATAAAAAAGTAATGTAGGTGGTTATATGTCTAACTTTAAAAAGACAATTTATAATGTTATCGTATTATTAATCATTTTTATTAATATTATTTTCATCTTTCCAAGTTGTAAAAAAATAAAAAAGATAGATGATATTGATAAAATAAACTATGTAGATATTTTAAATCAAAAAGGTAGTAATGAAGGGAAGTATTATGTATTAATATATTCGGCAGATTGCAAATACTGTCAAGAACTTGAACCTTATGTTATTGAATATTGTAATAGTATAAAAGCATCTAATGATAACCCACCTTTATATATTCTAAATGTTGATGATCAAGATAACGCACAAATAATGATTGAATCAGATGAATTATATCATGATTTTGTGGGTACATCAAATTATCAAGATATTAGATTTTCCCATAAACCGGGCTTACTGGAAGTAACTAATCAAGAGGTTACTTTATTGATTTCTTCCAAAACAACAAATCGCCCATATACGGAAATTAAAAATTTATTAAGTAAATAGGAGCATATTATGAGTAAAACAAATAAATCAAATTTATCAGGTATTATTTTTCTTGTAACTGTTTTAGCAATAACTCTTTTTCTAGTAGTTTTTGTCTTTATTAATGTTGGTAAACCTTTTGTTATAAAAGATTTTTCTGATATGAAACAAGCAACAGTAGAAGATTATAAAACAATTGACAAAAAACATGATGAATATTATGTACTAGTATATAATTTTAATTCTGAAAAAGATGAAGAAATAGAAGAAATTGTTTTAGCATATGCCAATTATGCAAGAACAACATCAGAAGCTAAACCAATATATGTGGTAAATTATAAAGAAAATAGAGCTATAACTAATTCTAATAATTTAAATATAACAGATGCAAATCTAAGTTCGAAACTTCCAACTTTAGTTTTAATTAAAAAAGGTACAGTTTCATCATCAGATACTGCAAGTACAGTTTCTAAAATTAATCAAACTCTTGCAAGTGCGATGAATAAATAATATAAAACGAAAAAATGGTTGCTATTATGCAACCATTATTTTTTTATTCTACCGATAATAGAACGAGCAATCCAAACTCCACTAGCACCCGCTTGTGCAAGTCCTCTAGTGATGCCAGCACCATCGCCACCTACATAAAGATTTTTAATTTTAGTTTCAAACTCACATGATACTTCAGGTCTATCACTATAGAATTTAGCTTCTACCCCATAGAAAAGGGTATGGTCATTTGCAATACCAGGAGTAACAGAATCTAATGCTTCAATCATTTCAATTAGTGATTTCATCGTATTATATGGAAGAACTAAACCTAAATCGCCAGGGACAGCTTCTTTTAAGGTTGGTTTAACAAACCCTTCATCAATGCGTCTTGGGGTTGAACGACGTCCTTTCTTGATGTCACCATATTTTTGGACAATGACGCTTCCACCACTTAATTTATTTGCAAGTCTTGATATCTCCATCGCATATTCATTTGAATCTTGAAAAGGATGATCAAATTCATGTGAAACAAGAAGAGCAAAGTTAGTATTTTTGCTACCTAATTTGTGATCGCTATAGGCATGACCATTACAAACCATTACACCATGATGATTTTCAATTACGACATGACCTGATGGATTTGAACAGAAAGTTCTAACCATTGTTCCAACACTAGTATTAAAAATGAATTTTCCCTCATATAGATATTTATTTATTTCATCCATAATAATATCATTGGTTTCAACTCTTACACCAATATCGACACGATTATTAGAAAAGTTAACATTATGATTTACAAGGGTATTGTAGAGCCAATCAGACCCACTTCTACCAACCCCTAATACAACGTAATCAGCATTGATTACTGTATCATTATCAAGGATTACTCCTTTTATTGTGCTGTTATCAACAATAATATCTTTTACTTTAGTTAAGAATAAGAAATCAATTTTTTGCTTTAATTCTTCATATATATTTTTTAATACTTGTAGATTTACTTCTGTACCTAAATGTCTAACTTCGCTTCGCAATAGTTTTAGTCCTTTCGCAATACCTCGTTTTTCAATCATTTGTACTTCAGGAGTATTAGGATTAGTGACTTCGATAGGTGCTCCATGCTTAAGGTTAATACTATCAACATAACGTATTAAATCTAGAACTGTCTCATCAGGAAGATAGTCGGTCATCCATCCGCCAAATTCACTAGTAATATTAAACTTACCATCAGAATATGCTCCGCTTCCACCAAAACCAGATGTTAAACTACAACTTGGGAAACAACCGCTTACCCCTTTTTTATTTTTGGGACACTTTGTTAATTTCTTTAGTAGTATGGGACATTGTCTAGAATAAATGTCATGTCCTTGTTCAATCAACAATACTTTCATTTGGGGTGCTTTGTTCATAAGTTCATATGCGGTAAAAATACCCATAGGACCTGCACCAACAATTACTACATCATATTTATTATTCATTAATTTCACCTACTTTATATATCATATTATACTAAAAAAGTTAAAATAATGCAAACTAAAGACAATCAATCAAAAAATAAAAAGATAAGTTTTCACTTATCTTTATTATTGCGCAAGTTCCCATCTTGCAAAGAATTCAAAATCCTTGGTTTCTCCTGCATTAATTTTTTCAATTGGCTCACCATCAAATTCACTATTATCATACCACCCCATAAAATTATAACCAATACGATAGGCCGTTGGTAAGTAATAATCAGTGTTTGAAACATAAAAAGTAGGACAGTGATTAGGCATGTATGCAAGAGCACCTAATTGTAGTTTTTCATCAGTATAATCAGCACTATAAAGATATCCATAATAATTTTCAAGTTTTGCTTTTCTTAGAAAACCAGAAAATTCAATTCTTATATAAGAACTATAAGCATTAGTTTCTTCTCCTTTTTCAAAGACATTTTCAAATGCTTCCTTATTTTTAGGATGAGCAACCGTTGCTAAGTAGTCGAATAATGGCATCCATTTATTTTGATATACTGATAAGAAAGAAGTAATTTTATTATAAGAACGATCAAAGAAAGAATAAGCTGTTACACTTGTAGAACCATTCCATGAATTAAAATCTCGTAGAAAATCATTAATTAATTCATCAATATTACTATAGATTGGGACTACTCCTCCATTTGTATTAAGTTTTAATTGAGGTTTTTTCCATACAGCATATAATACTGTATTACTTGTAATTGGTGTATCTAATACAAAGTCAGCAACCATTGATTGAACTAAATGGGATGTCCAACCTTGAAAAGCATAACCTACTTTTTCTGGAATAAAGGATTCTATTGTATTTCCCTTAGTAATTGTTAAAGTTATATTAGAACCGCTTCCTTGATAGATTCCACCCATAAGATTAAAAGTTACTTTATACTCTTCTAAATCATGATTGTCATCTTGCTTTTTACAGCTTATTCCAAACAAGCAATAACAACAAACGAGAAAAATAATTGTAATAATTTTAATTTTTTTCATAATAAGTTTCTCCATATAGATGAAGTATATCACATAAGAGATAAAAATGCAAAATAAAAACTCTAGTAAACTAGAGTTATCATTTATTATTTAAACCAGAAAATATGGCCAGTAAGTATAATTGCAACGATGTCAACAATCCACCAGATTGTAGGTCCTGCAAATAATAGGATGATAGCAAGAATTAATGCTAAAATATTGCCAGAACTGATGCTCTTACAAATACGATAAACAGACCAGCAAATATTAATTACAGGAAGTGCAAGGATAATTTTGATTAATTTTGGTGCATCATCAAACCATTTAATTAAAGCTTTCATATATTTTCTCCTTTCTTAAAATAGTAATTTATTGATTAGTCTTCTTAGTAATAAGAATGTTAATCCCTTGATGTAAAAGGGTTAATCCCTTTTTAAGATATTCACGTGGACAAGCTATATTCATACGAACAAAGGTTTTGCCACCATCTCCATATTCTAATCCATCTGATAAGTATAAACCAGTTTCCTTTAATAAAAATTGAGTAAACTCTACGGAATTGTCAGTGATACTAGAACAATCAATCCATAATAGATAAGTTGCATCAGTTTCGACAAGACGAAGCATTGGAAGATTGTTCTTTAAATAATTCCTTGTATAATCGATATTTTCATCAATATAGTTTCTAAATTCATCAAGCCAAGTTCTTCCTTTAGTGTAAGCTGCGACAGCTCCAGTTACAGAAAAAACATTAGGTTCTGCAATTTCATCATTATTAATACCACGCCATACTTTATGTCTAAGTACAGGATTAGGAATAGAAATTGCGGAAGTATGAAGACCAGCTATATTAAAGGTCTTGGTAGGAGCTATACAAGTGATACTATTATTTAGACAATTATCTGAAACACTTTGAAAAGGAATATATTCTTTTTTCATTCTTGTAATTTCACAGTGGATTTCATCTGATACAACGATAACATGATGTTTAGCACATAAATCTCCAATTTGTTTTAAAGTATCATAATCCCAAATCTTTCCGATAGGATTGTGAGGATTACATAAAATCATCATTGATGTTTGGGGATTTGCTAGTTTTTCCTCCAAATCTTGAAAATCAATTGAATATACACCATCTTTATAAAGTAGTTTATTTTCAATAACATTGCGTCCATTATTTAAAACGGAATTAAAGAAAATATTGTAGACAGGAGTTTGTAAAAGAACATTTTCTCCCGGTAAAGTCAATCGCCTTACAATACTTGATATAGATGGTACAACCCCTAACGAAAACATTAACCATTCTTTATTCATTTTAAAGTGGTGATATTCATTCCACCAATTAATATAGGCATCATACCATTCATCAGGAATATAACTATAACCATATATGTGATTATCTAAACGTTTTTGTAATGCTTCCACAATATCAGGACATACTTCAAAATCCATATCAGCAATCCACATTGGAAGGGCATTCTGATTGGTATCCCATTTGATTGAATTAGTGTTACGTCGATCAACTATTTTATCAAAATTATACATCTAATTTACCTCAATGATTGTATTTTTTGGATTAATTATATTACTATCTAATATTAGTTCATTGTATCCTTTACAACGAATAATTCCATTAATAGGGTTTTTAATACTTTCAATTGTTGTTAATACTTCTGCATCAATATTGCTACATAACTCAAAGGAAAGATTAGTGTTATATAGTTTACAACCAATTAATTTTATATTGTCCATATAGCAGAATCCTTGCGTTGAATCAATTTCACAATTAATGAATGTAATGCTTTTGGTATTCCAACATGCATACTCGCCAACAATCTTAGAGTTTTCGATAACTACATTGTCACAATTCCAAAATGAGTCTTTACTATTAAACACGCAATTCTTTGCTTTTATATTACATCCACCATCAAAACAATAATTTCCATCAATTGTTACATTATCTAATATAATATTGCGACAATTCATCCCAAAGTAATCGCCTTTAATGTAAACATTGCGTAGTTCAATGTTATCACATTTCCACATTGTTTCATCCGCAAGCGGTAGTTTACAATCGATTAGTTTTATATCTGAAGAGTATCTAAATTGTTTAGGTGAATTAATCAAGGAGTTATAAATACTAATATTTTTGGTATACCATATACCAGATCTTCCCATCTCATACCAGGTTGAATTATATACTTCAACAGAAACGCAGTACCATAAAGGATACTTCCATTTGAAAGAACAATTGTCAATAATAATATTACGTGATTCTTTTAATGGTGATTCACCATCATCAAATGTACAATTGATAAATTTTGTGTCTTTTGATGCATAAGCGGCACGTTCCCCTGTTAAGATTAGACCACTTAATTCTTTCATTTTCACCATTCCTTATCATTTATTTACATATTCATATTTTATCATATTTATGAAAAAAACTAAAGTAATATGAATAGTAAATTACGACAAAAAAAGCTAAAGAAGACTTTAGCTTTAATTATAGTTATTTCACTTATTTTTTACATTTTTATTAATCTGATTTTCAAGAGCTTTAACACGGTCAACTAAAGAGCAAAATTGTGCAGCTGAAGGAGGCGTAGAAGCAGATGCTTGTGCATTAAAGGTTAGTAATGTTTGCCCAACAAGTTCAAGCCAGTTTCCTAGGGAGTTTTGTTCTACAGTAGTAAGTGATAAAGAAAGAATGTATCCACTAATAGTTGCTAAAGTTGTGAATTCAAAAGGTGATAAGGATAAAATCCAACTAGCAAAATTCTTTATTTCTTGTTGATTGTGAATATCGTTACATGCATTATCCAATATTACCACCTACACTCTTCTTTATATTATATTAATAAAATGAAAAAATGTGATAAATAGAAAAATATTGTAAAGATAAATATATAAATAAAACTTATAACGTATTAATCCACTATTTCTAAATGGGTAGTTAAATAATCAGCGACATAAGACCATGTCTCTTCATCGTAGTCATCATTCATATAGTGATTTTCTTTATTAAAACCATGATTTGCACCATCAATAAGAATAAGAGTAGAGTTTACATATAGTTCATCTGCTCTTTCACTATATGAATAAGGCACCATAATATCTTTTGTACCATGTTCAATCAAGACATCTTTTTGGAACTTACCGATATGATCATATACATTGTATTCTTTTAATTGTTCCACATAATCTTTATCAGTAAAATAAGGAAAACTTACAATCATTTCTGGTATGTTATAGGCAGGATAAAATAAAATTAATCCATCAATTAAACTTTCCATTTCATCCGCAACCACACTGGAAACAAGTCCGCCTTGTGATGTTCCGAATAAATATATTTTATTAACATAATCAACTTCAGAAAAATAATTAACTAGAAAAGATAAAGTATCGATTTCTGTAAAAATGGTACATAAAGCAATATCATCACTTCTTGAATCATTGCAAGCACTTGGAAAATCAAAAGTATAAGCTATATAACCTAGTAAAGCACTTCTCGTTGCATATGAATTAAGTGTATCACTATTAACGTTTGCGGAATGAGACATGATAATTAAAGGATAACTCATGCTTTCATCAAAATCTAACGGAGTATAGATATTTCCATAAAGCTTAATTTCATTTTGGAAAATTAAAAACTCAGTTTTGCTTACTCCATTATCAGAATCAGGATCTTGAGGTATCTCATCATGAGAAGAAGAACAACTAGTAAAAGAACATAACAGTAAAATTAATAATAAGATATGTAATATTTTTTTCATATAGTCACCTCATCTTATACTAAAATTATAACATATCTAAACGATAATAATCAAACAAAAAATATAATTATACGTTTTCATAAATAAAAACCTTAAATATGAATTAAGACAATTAATTCAATACTAAATATAAAATTTTTTTGATTATATCATAATATATAAATAAATGCAAATAAATCAAATATTGGAATGGTTAAACTTTACAATTTAAATAAATATACTATATAAGCCAAAAGTATTTAGTTAAGAGATAGCCTCAATAGTGTTAAGATTAATACATAAATGAATAAAAACCTATCTAGTCAATATTATTAACTAAATAGGTTTAACCAAATTTAAATATATTTTTATCCATTCGAATAAGTATATTATCTTAAAGCATTTCTAAAATTCTATTATTTTTTTGGAACTAATTCTAATATAGATTTTTTAGAAGAAACTTTTTCAAAGTTTCGCACTTTCATTAGTTACTTATATTATAGTGTATTTACTGTAATATTCATGTTAAAGTCAAATATAAAGCAACCAAAAAAGCTAAAGTTAAATTAACCAATAA
>JBJEEE010000081.1:0-30577 GCA_051872775.1 Bacilli bacterium | reverse complement strand
CTCCACCTGTTACATTTAGTTTTCAAAGATCGATTATTATTTGCGCTTTCCTAAGTGCGCTAGAATATTATACTACTTTTTATATACGTTGTCAACAAATATGATTTTATTTTATGATTTTGTTTTTCAACTTATTATTCAGTATAACCTTATATATTATACTCAAATTATTTTATTTTGTCTATTTATTTGCTTTATTGTTTTTTTAAAACAAAAGACTTGGATGGTATTCACACAAGTCTTTTGTCCGTTATTTAATTTTTACACTATTTTTTATTATTTTTTGAATATTTTCTGAATAGAAATACGTACTTTCTAAATTGCTTTTTTCTACAAGAAGTAAATAGTTTGCTACATTGCTATATGGCAATATTTTTCTTCTTGATATTTTGAGGCTATGTTTATAATTGTTCGATGACAAAAAATATGGCAATTCTTTATATATATTATTATTTTGCATCTTTATTATATATGAATAGATCACTTACTGGTTTATCATCGATTATATTTTGTATGCCTCTTGCAATTAGTTCAGATATACTTAATTGTTTTATGAATGGATATTTGGCTTTTTGTTCAGGACTTAAACGTATACTGTTTGTAACAACTAATTCATCAAGTGGTGTAGCCGCAAGTTTATCAAGTGCATCACCAGATAAAATTGCATGCGTTGCACAGGCATAAATAGCTTTTGCTCCTCTTTCTTTTATAACCTTTACAACTAAAGATAATGTTCCTGCTGTATCAATCATATCATCTATAATAACACAAGTTTTATCTTTAACTTCGCCTACAATGCTTGTTATTTCAGCAACATTTGGCTTAGGTCTTCTCTTATCGACGATTGCAATTGGTGCATTAAGTGCTGTTGCAAGTTTCATTGCACGAGTTGTTCCGCCATGGTCAGGAGATACTACTACGATATCTTCTAAGTTCTTTTTAACAAAATAATCAGCAAAAATAGGTAGAGCTAAAAAGTTATCAATAGGTATATCAAAGAAACCTTGTATTTGTGCGGCATGTAAATCTAAGCACATTATTCTATCCGCTCCCGCTACTTGAAGTAAGTCTGCTATTAATTTAGCAGATATAGGTTGACGAGGAGCTGCTTTTCTATCTTGTCTGGAATAACCATAATATGGCATAATTATATTAATATGTTCGGCTGATGCTCTTTTTAGAGCATCAATCATTATTAATAATTCCATATAATTATCGTTTACAGGATTACTTGTTGATTGAATTACAAATACAGTATGTCCTCTAACTGTTTCATCAATATTTACTTGAACTTCTCCATCAGAAAATTTACTTACATGACATTTTGAAAGTTCAATATGCATAAAATCCGCAATTTCTTGAGCAAGTTCTCTATTTGAATTTAATGAGAATAATTTTACTTTTTTTCCTGATAATAAAGCCATTGTTGTGTTCTCCTTTGTAATTATTTTAGTATTTGCTTTACTTTTTTGATTATATCATCTTTTGTAAGGTGATATACTTCTAACAATTCTTGGTATTTTCCTACTTGTCCAAACTCATCATTAACACCAACGCAATATGCTTTAAGCGGATATTCTCTACATAGCATTTCGCAAACACTACTATAAAGGCCTCCAATTACGTTGTGATTTTCACAAGTAAGGATATGTTTTGTCTTTTTAACTGAATTTAAAATTGTTTTTTCATCAAGCGGTTTAATAAAATTAGCACTAATTAATTCTACATTTATTCCTTCATTTTTTAATTCTTTTACAGCTAGTTGTGCTTCATACACCATGATTCCAGAAGCAACAATTGTGATGTCCGTACCTTCTTCGACAACATCTGCTTTAAAAAGTTCAAATTTATAATTATCATCAAATACAGAAGGCCGAGTTTTACGAGGCATTCTTATATACATAGGACCATTATAATTTTCTATCTGTTCAATAGCTTGTGCTAACTGAACATCATCAACTACATCAAAAATTGTCATTGTTGGTATGCTACGCATAACGCCAACATCCTCAAAACTCATGTGTGTTCCACCATTTGTTTCGGCTGTAATACCGGGATCGGTTCCCCATATTTTTACGTTTTGATGCGCATAGCAAACCGAGATCATAATTTGATCAAGAGCTCTCCTTGTGGCAAATGGTGCAAAAGTAAATACATTCGGTTTCATTCCATATGCGGATAACCCTGCTGCAACCCCAACCATATTTGCTTCAGCAATTCCTACATCAAAGCATCTATCAGGATACGTTTTGTAAAGAGAAGAGGTTCCGTTTGGCTTGGATAAATCTGCATCTAAAATACAAATTTTGCTATCTTTGTTCATTAATTCATTTAATTTAGCAGCTAAGACTTGTCGAAATTCCATATTATTTATCCTCCAAGTTTAATTCTTTTAATCCTGCAATTAATTGCTCATGGGTTATTGGCATACTATGATTAGAAAGTCCGGCGGATTCAATAAAACTAATTCCTTTTCCTTTTATAGTATTTAATATTATAGCATGAGGAAAGCCTTTTTCCTTCTTTGCGTTCTCGATTGCATTTATTATTTCATCATAATTATGTCCATCTATTTGAACAGAGTGAAAACCAAAACTTTCAAACTTTTTAACATAGTCTTCTGCAAAAACTAGTTTATTTGTGTAATCATCAATTTGCATTCCGTTATTATCTAAAAATACAATAAGATTATCCAGTTTTTGAATTCCAGCAAATCCCATCGCTTCAAAGTTTTGTCCTTCTTGTAATTCACCATCACCAACTATTGCATATATATATGCACCATCTTTTTTTATTCTTGAAGCAAGCGCCATACCGACAGCACACGATAGTCCTTGTCCAAGTGAACCGGTTGTCATATCAATACCAGGCGTTTTATTCATATCACAATGGCTTGGCAAATTAGTATGTATTTTATTAAGCGTTAATAATTCTTGTGGATCAAAATATCCTTTATATGCTAAAGTAGCATATACGGCTGGACCTGCATGTCCTTTAGATACAACTAGTCGATCTCTTCCTTCCATTTTTGGGTTGTGGGGATCAACATTCATTTCCTTAAAATAAAGAACCGTCAATAAATCAACAATTGAAAAACTTCCACCAATATGGCCTGAACCAAGTGATGCAATGCACTTAAGCGTAAGGCCTCTTATTTCATTAGCTATTTTTTGCATTTCTTTACCTCTCATAAAACATCTTTATAATATTATACACTATATTATTTTTTTTTGCATTGATTACGAAAATAAAAAAAATAGCACTTTATAAAAAGTGCTATTTTACGCTGCTTGTTCTTCGTTTGTTTCGTTATATTTTTCAATAATCATTTTTTCAATTAGGCGTCTGGTTTCAATATTTATAGGATGAGCAACATCCATAAATGATCCATCGTTTACCTTTCTACTAGGCATTGCGACAAATAAACCATCTTTTCCATCAATTAATCTGATTTCATGAACAACAAAGCAATCGTCGATAGTAATAGAGGCTACTGCTCGCAATCTATTTTGACTATCTATTCTCCTAATTTTTACGTTTGTAATTTTCATTTCTCTCACCTCTTTACAATATTGTACCATATGAAAACGTTTTCTCAAAATGATTTGCAAGAATTTATGCATATTAGTTAAAATAAGTCATATACTATCAGTGTAAAGATGGCAATAAATGATTTGATTTGTTTGTGCATATAAGAATTAAAGCCTCTTTACTCAAAATATAAAGTCGGTTTTTACCGATTTACTTGCCTAGCATATTAGCTAGGCTTTTTATATATAAAAAGGATAAGTCAAACTTATCCTTTTAGTTTTAAATTTCACGATATCTTTTTTCATCTTGTAGTTTTTCTTTTGCATACTCAACTACTTCATCAATATTAGGGCAATCTGCTTTTTTAATTACTAGTGCTTGGTATCCAACCATATTGATAAACATAAAATCACCATCATCATCTATTCTCATAATACCACCCCATGGGATAGTAAACACATTAGGACTGTTAGGTTCGTCTTGTACCGGTTCAACTTCTGTTTCTTCACAAGTTTCTGCTTCTGCTTCTTCTGGTTCTTCATCTTCAGTTGGGTTGGTTATTTCTTCTTGTTCTGTTGTTTCATCATTTTCTTCTAAAGCAACACCTTCAACAATTTCTTCTTTTTGCTCATCATCAATTAATTCAAAGCCAATTCCCTCATCGTTTACTACTACTTTCATAACTAATTCTTTAAAGTTTTCATCAATCTTTTTTCTCACTGCTTTCTTTTGAAGTTTGATTGATAAAGCATTTAAGAAGAAGAAAAAGTATATTCCACATAAGATACACACAACATTGAGGATTGTCTCTGAAACAATAAATTTTTGTTCAGTAATGCTTTGTATAATACCTAGTACACCTAAAAACGCAATAAATACACCTATTACTCTATAAAAAATTGTGTTTTTACCGCGACTTTCAATCAAATAATAGTTAAAATGTATCATTTCATCGCGATTTAATCTTTGAACAAAGTTTGCTTTTTCTTCTAAAATTTCATATTCCCTTGTTTCGTTTTCCATTTTCATTTTCCTTTCTTTGTTTTCGCTATTCTTATTTCACAATCAGGTAGTTCATAGCAAAGTTTGCGATATACTTTTGTTATTTTATGTTTAGGAATAAGTACAAGACATGATCCACTACCTGTCATAAAAGTTTTGCCATAATTTTGTAAAAATTCTTTATATCGCGCTAACTCAGGATATAAACTAAAAACTATCGATTCTAAATCATTATGATATATATCATTATTAGTGTTGTCTATTAATAATCGATGTTCTTTCATATCATTTATTATATCACATTTTGAAAAAACAAGTTTTGTTGATACTAATAAATTTGGATAAATTAAAATCATTTTTTTATTTTTTATGCGCGCTTTGGTAATTATGTCCCCTATTCCTTCAACTACACACGGAAAGTTATATAAACCATAAGGAATATCGGCTCCAAAGTTTTTTACTAATCCTATTAATTCTTCGTTTGAAATTGATAAATTTTCTTTCCTTATAATATATCTAACAATTGTTCCAACATCCATGCTAGCACCACCAAGGCCTGCACCGATTGGAATGTTTTTCTTAATATATATATTATAGAATCTATTGATATTATATTTTTCCTTTATGCACTTTATAACCTTAATAATTAGGTCGTCGTTTCCAAATGATAGTTGTGGTTTATTAACGTATATAACAAAATCTTGTTTCTTGCTATGTCTAATCTTAATTATGTCATATATATTTATGCGCGAATTTACCATTTGTAAATTATGATAACCATTATCTTTTTGGTTTATTACATAAAGTTGATAATTGATTTTTGCGAAAGCTTTCATATATTTGTACCTACATAAATAGTTTCATTTTCCCTTTGGTTTCAATTCCGCCAAAAGCATGTTTTCCATTCTCAATGAGTTTTAAACACGCTTCAAAATCAATTGTTTTGTTTATTGACGTAGACGCAACTCTAATGGCGATAACCGCAGGATCATATGTATGAATGTTAATTCTCTTGGGACTTGACGCAAAGTTAGCACCAGAAGCAATAAGAGCTTCAAAATTTGAACCACATGCCCCCGCAATCACACATACTTCATTCGATAAATAATGCTTGCGCACCTTTCTAATCGCATCCATAAAATTACGGGTGTTTTCGTAATTATTTAGGTCTTTTATTCCTTTGTTATTATACAAGTCATGTCCAGTAATTACTATAATATCTGGGGTTAGTTGTTCTATCAATGCTTCAATTTTGTTTTTAACTTTGTTTTCGTCTATATATACTCCAACCGCATTTATTCCCATTTCTTTATATAATTCTAAACAACTGTCTAAATATTCTTTATCTCCATCGATATGTAGTATCCGACCAAACATAGGTTTTTTTTGAGGGATCTTTCTAGTTTTTTCTTCGACTACTTTTTTATATCTTTCGTTAACTTTATTTTCTTTTTCTATAAGTAGATTACTGGCCTTTTCAACCTCATTTAAAGGAACAATCTTCTTCGTTCTATGGCTATATCCTTTTAAATGGGCTTGGTCGTTTTCAATATTCATTATTTTATATACAATAGCTAATTTATCGTTTTTAATAGTAACTAAGTCTCCTATTTGCATATATTTCACCATTGTTATATTATGCATTAACCTATTTATTAGTGCGTTAAATCGTTAGAAAGATTTACAATTTGTTCGACAGTTAAATTTTCAGCGCGAACATCGAGACGTAAATGATTTTTTTCAAATGCCTTTTCAATCTCTTCTTTAGGAATATTTAAATTTTTTTTGATATTATTGTATAAAGTTTTTCTACGCATTGAAAATATAATTCGATTAAACTTTAAAAAGAAACTTTCATCCTTTAAAAAAAGGGGGTTTTTGACTCTTTCAAGTAACACTACTGAACTCGTTACTCCTGGTTCAGGATAAAAGCATTTTGGTGAAACATCAAATAAACTTTTTGCTTTTGTATAGTATTGAACTAAGACACTAAGACAATTGTAGTCTTTTGTTGAAGGCTTACCACATAATCTATCGCCTACTTCTTTTTGAACCATAACTACCATCTTAGTTACTTGTGGAGCTTCCTCAATTATTTTGGTTAAAATAGCAGTGGTAATATAATAAGGCAAATTAGCAACTATGGTTACATCTTCATTTAAAAAATAATTATATATATCTTCTTTAAGATTACACTTTAAAAAATCATTTTTTAAAATAGTAATATTATCATATGTTGCGAAATTTTGATTAAGTCTTTCTATCATATCTTCATCTATCTCATAGCAGACCACCTTTTTTGCTTTTTCAACTAAAAGTTCAGTTAATGAACCTAACCCTGGTCCAATTTCAATCACGTTTTTGTTTTCTATGTCTGCACTTTTAACAATATTGTTTAAAACATTTTGATCAAGCAAAAAATTTTGACCATATTTCTTTTTAGCTATGATTTGTTCTTTTTTTATTAATTCTCTTATATTCATAAATATGCTTATTCCTTATTCTATAACTTATTATAGCACAAAAACTAATAATTACAAAATAATATACAAAAATAAAGCGTCGTATAATATATACAACGCTTTAGATTATTTAAAATCGTCAGAAAGGTCTATCTCGTCATCCTCTTCTTCTTCGTCGTCTTCGTCTTCTTCTAGGTATTCACCCTCAACTTCTTGAACACCTTCATCATCACCATTAAAAGAATCAAATTCACGAGCTAAATCATCGTCTTCATCATCATTAGTATCATCATCAGAATCTTCTTCAAACTCTTCTTCTTCGTTATTTTCAAATTCTTGAACGAACAAGTCATCATTAAGTTCATTTTTCTTTACGTCTTCGTCTTCTTCAAAGATTTCTTCGTAATCTCCGCCATCTTTATCAAGAACAGCTGTTGTTTGTCTTTCTTTTAAATCCCAACAGTCATCACCACAATATACAAAATAGCCAGATTGCATGAAATCAAGAATAAACTGAGCTGTATGCTCTTTCGCAACTGTTGGTTTATAGCCTTTTATTTCCATAACTTCAGAAACAATACTAAGTAATTTTTGAGGTTTACGTTTTGCTTGTAAAAGCTCAATCGCAATTTCTAATAACGATTTATCTTTTTCTTTAGCACCCATAATATGTATCCTCCCTATATATTCTTATGTAATTATACTATATTTTTTTTTAAATTGCAAATTATTATCTTTTTTATTTTTCCCACATCATCTTTAGTGTATGAATTATTCCTTTTTCCATATCATTTGAGGTTTGATATACAATATATATTTCGTTTTTTTGTATGTTTAATTCTAGCGTTCTATTTTCCATTGATATTTCGTATCCATAACTTGATTTGATTATTGCTTTAGTATGCTTGCTTAAATAAAAATCAAGTGACATTGATATCAAGCCTGTTCGATACAACTCTATATGATTGTCGTATATTAATACTTTTGTTTTTAATTCTAAATCTGTCTGTTCAATAAATGTAATAATTTTTAAATGAGGACTATCTAAAATATTAGCTTCAGTTATAAAGAATAGTTCGTTACCTATATTATCCGTTAAGGAAAATGTAAGTTGTGTCATACTCATAGAATATTATATATCATTATTGCCGCAAGACCAGGAATACGTAAAATACCAATAATAAAAATTGTAATTATATTTACTGGTATATTTAGATTAATGTATGATCCAATAAAATTAAAAATGAATAGTGTAACGATACCAAATAAAAAAGATTTTAATATCCATTTAAATATATTTAGAAATTTTGTTAATATTTGCTTCATATAAATACCCCTTTAAATTATATGAAGTAAATTTTTTATTAATGATATTTATTATATATATTATAATCAGTTGAATCTATTGTAAGTGGAGATATAGATATATATCCTTGTTTTATGGTTTGTAAATCTCCATTATCATCCCCAACTAAGGGATAAGATGTGTCACAGCTTGAATATAATAAACCATCTTCTTTTCTAATAAATTCAATTTGATAGGTGCTTTTAGCTTGGTGCGTAATCTTGATACCTTTTGCGTCTTTTGGAATATTTATATTAATTAATACTTTTTCATTCCATAATTGACTGTTAAGTAGATACTCCATTACATTATCAAATTGATTTAGAGCTTCAAAAGAGTCATATTTGCAAGATACTGCTACTCCTCTTTTTCCTTTCATTATACCTTCGCTTGCGCCTGCAATTGTACCAGAATAGATAATATCATCGGCTAAATTATATCCTCTATTTACACCTGAAAACACTGTATCGAAATCAAATTTAAAATAACTGTATGCAAACGATACACAATCAGCAGGAGACCCACTAATCGCATATGTTTCGACATCTTTATATATATTATCTAACTTCTTATATGATAAACCTTGTCTTATTGTCAAAGAATGACTTGTTGCTGATTTTTCTTCCATAGGGGCTACAACCCAAATTTTTTCACAATACTTATAAAGCTTTTCAACTAAAAATTTAATTCCTTCCGATTTTACGCCATCATCATTTACTACTAATACTTTCATTAAAATGCCTCCGGATGTTCATTCTTATATATATATAAAGCATCGTCTAACTCTTTTAGTAAATTTTTCATTTCTTTTTTAGAATAGATTGTAGCTCCTGCAGCTTGGAGATGGCCACCCCCACGATAGTGCGTAGCAATTGTATTAATAGAAACAAATCTCGATCTAATTCTTACTCTTATTTCGTTTTCTGGCAATTCATTTTCGTTAATTACTTCTTCAGAAGGTGGTAGCATTTGGTCGACAAATGCAACCCATATTAACGATCCTTTAATAGAATCAAGGCAATTAACCAAATTCGCTGCTTCTTCCTTGGTTACTTTATATTTTTCGATAATTTCTTTAGTAAAATATATATATGCAACCCCATTTTTTGTTGTTTTAAAATGATTATATACATAACCTTGGAGTTTTAATTCCTCTACCGATTTTATGTATAATTTGGTAAACACTTCATCAGTATTAATTCCCTTATCTAAAAGATATCCGGCATTTGTCATTGTTTCGCCTGTTACTCCTCTAAAACGAAATCTACCTGTATCAGTGATTATTCCTGTATATAAGGCTTTAGCACAATCAAGTGAAATAGTATAGCCTTCTAATTCATACTCCCTAAACATCCGAGCTAGTATAGCACAACAAGCAGGAGAAAGAGGATCAACATACTCATAATCACCAAACATAGGGGAATCATCATGATGGTCTATTTTTATTATGTATTTGCCTAATTTATAGTTACTATCACATATTCTTTTTTCTAATGAAGTATCTACAACAATTACAAGAGCATCATTATATATATCTGGAGAAACACTATCACTTGTTCCAAGTTGAGTTAAATAGTCTGGTACTTCGTCTCCTACTGCATATATCTTTTTATTCGGAAAATTATATTCTAAGAATCGCTTTAATCCAAATTGTGATCCTATACAATCACCATCAGGGCGAATATGACGATGAATAATGATAGTATCATATTCTTTAATCTTTTCTAAAATATGCTCAAACATTTCTACTCTCCTTTATTACATTATTTAATTCATTTATTACTTCTATTATTTGAGACTTATCTTTAATCGTACAGCCACTTGCTTGAAGATGGCCTCCTCCGCCAAATTTGACTGCTACTTGATTTATGTTTAGTCCATTTGATCTAATCTCAACATATATATCGCCATTTACATCTTCACAAAAATTTGTCCATATTTTAATTTCTTCTATACCTGACATAATATTAACCATACCACGAGATATATCAAAAATACCAATTTTATATTGTTCAATATCTTCTTTTGTGTTGATTAAGTAAGCTACACCATATTCTGTTATTTGAAATTTAGAAACTAATTCTGCTCTTAATTTAACAGTTGCTAGTTTTTCTGTGTATATTTTATTATATATATATTCTGTATTAATGTTGTACTCATATAATTTACTTACTATTTGGAATGTTCTTGATGTTGTTGATGAGTATCTAAATCTTCCACTATCAGTGACAATTCCCACAAACAATAAAGAAGCAGCTAGGCTATTTAGTTTAAGTGGCGTATTGATGATAAAATCAGCAATAATGCCAGCACAACTTTCAAATGAGGTGTCCACTAACATTAAATCTCCGTAATCTCCTTGAGGAATATGATGATCTATTTTTATGAGATATTTACCTTTTTTGTATCTATCATCACATATTAGTTTTTCTGCCCCACTATCAACTACTATTACTAAAGCATCGTTATATATATCATCTTGTATATCATCCATTTTACCCATCCATTTTAAACGTTCTGTTTCATCTCCAACAACAAATACGCTTTTTTCTGGAAACGTTGATTTTATGGCCTCTTTTAGCCCCAATTGCGAACCTAATGCATCTCCATCAGGTCTTGAGTGTCTATGGATAATAATGGTATTTGCTTGTTTTATTTTATTATATATTTCTTGATACATAGCACTACCTCCTTGATAGAGTATTATATCATATTTTTTTTAAAACGCAAAATAAAAGACTATCAAGAAATCTTGATAGTCTATATTAAGTTTATTAATTATTCAGCTGGGTAAATTTTGATTTCGTCAAAACGAACTTGGGCAGCTAAATCTTCAATAACTACTGAAGAAACAGGAGCTTCAAATTCGATTGTACATGTGCTGCCGTCAATAGTAACTTTTGCACCGGCAATTTCTAATGATCTAAAATGTTTTGAATTTGTTGAAATAACTATTTTAGTAAATTCACCTTCATATTCAATTTTAATATTTGAGTGAGCATAGAATCTAGCTGGACCTGCATAGTCTGCAACATTATTAGTTGAATTTGCTTTGTCATTAGTTACTGTAATACCATTTTGAACCCATACTTGTTGTTCAGTTGTGAAAACTGTTCTGTTAGCTTTATCTGCAAATGAAATTGTAACACAATTTTCAGGTTCTACAATTACATTACCAGTAGATAATACTTCTGCTGTTGCGCCAGCAGCGATTTGCTTTTCACCATTATATGATCCAACAGTACCAGTGATCTTAAGTTCATCACCAACATTGTAATTACCAGTTAAACGATAGATATAAAGTTCGCCTGCTTCATCTTTAATTGTTAATGAAATATTGTTGTAAGTTTCACTATATGCAGTATTAATTTTTGTAACAATACCTGTAACAATTACAGCTGTTCCATCTTCAAGAGCTACAGCTTCTGCAGTTGTTACTTCAACTGGGTCTGGATTTGGTTCTGGTTCAGGTTCTTCACTTGCTTCAAATACAACATCATCAAGTTGAACTAACCAAGCATTTTTCATTTCAATAGTTCCATTATAGTTTGTAACAACACCATATAGAACTACAGCTTGTCCTTCTGCAGGTTTTGTTTTTAAAGCGTCAAATCTTACAGCACCATCAAAACTGTAAATACCATAAATGTAGAATTCTTCTGATGCGTCTGCATTTTCAATGTAGATATTTCCATATGTAGCATTTACAATTGATTTTACATATCCTGCAACATAGTATTTTTCAGTTGTTGTGTTTCCAGCTTCTGGAACTAATGCGTTTAATTCTGCAAATGATTTTACTTCAAATGAAGTTTTTACTTCTTGTCTTCCTGCAGGAATAACTACTTCTTCTTCACCGATGAAGTATTCACCTTCACGACCAGAGAAGATAACACGAATTGTGCCACTATAATCAGCTTTACTATTTCCATAATAATAGAAGAATAATGTTGCTTCTGTTTCTGTATCAGCGATGTCTTTTAATGTTTGAGGAACTGTTGAGTTGTATAAACTGATTGATACTTCACCATTACTGAATAAATAGAAATTTCCATCAGTTTTAATTAAGCCTCTTAACATTAAATATTTACCATAAGGAGCTGTTTCGCTTGTAAATGCAGCTATTTCTTCAAATGAAGTTTCAGTTGGAGCAGAGATTTCCCATTCAGCAACTTCATGTGCATCATAAGAAATTAATGAACCAATTTGAGGAGTACCGTTAAATACGGCTGTTTTACCAGTTAAAGTTAATTTATCACCAATTGTTAGTGTAACTGTTTCGCCACCAACTGTAATACCATTACTTGTTTGTAAGTATACTAAGATAGTGCCAGTGCTATCTTTTAGATAGTAGTAACCTTTTGAACCAAAGATTGCTTCAACTGTACCACTTAATTGAACAACTGAATCAGCATCTTTTTCGATTGCTTCAGCAATTGTTACTTTTTCAACAGGTTTAACTGTGATTGTTACTTCTACTGTATCAACTGTACCATTTACAGTGATTGTTGCTTTTGCGACAAATGATGTTTTAGCATCAACGATTGATACTTTACCATCTTTATAAGGAGCTTCTGCTGGAATGTCCCATGCAACTGTTGCGCCAAATTCAGCATTTTCAGTAGGGAACTCAAGAGCTGCACCTGATGCATATTCGCCACCAAGTTCTGCAAGAGCAGCTTTTACTTGGCTTACTTTTTGTTCATCACTTAATACTGGAGCTTCTGCTTCTTCAATTCCACCATCCCATAATAAATGGTTCTTAACGATACGTGAATCTCTATCATATGTAACACCAGTAATAGTAACATATTTGCCAACATATTGTTTTAATACTGCTTCTTGTTCAGCATTATAAGATTTATAATAAACCCATGCAACTTCACCAGTATAAGGGTCTACTAAACGATAACTGTCACTAGTTAAACCATTAGATCCAGTTTCAAGTTTAGCATAGATTGAATATAATTTACCACCAAGGTAACCAATTTCAAAACTATCTTCCCATTCTTGAACACTAATTGTTGTGTAATCAGGAACTTCAATACCACGATCTTCAACTACAGATACAGTAATATTTGATCCTACTTGAAGACTTCCATAGTAAGAATAAATGTTACCATATACTAATACTGTATCGCCAACTTTTAATCCTTCAACAGAATTATTATATACATAGATACCTTCTGTTCCATCATGAACCATGAATTGACCTGCACCTGATGCATTAAGAATAGCTGTAACTTTTGCATAGAATCCAACACTGTATGTAACAGAGCTATTGCTTACTAAGCCTTTTTCTACGTTTTGTTCTTCATAAATATATTGATATGCATGAGCTTTAACTTCTGCGATTGTACCAAAATCTAAACTTTCGTCTAAGCAAAGAACTGTAAATTTGAATTCTTTTCTATTAACGATTGCTTTATCTTCACTGTAAGTAGTTGTAATAACAGCAGTTAATTTAACTTCAACATGTTTGCTTGTATCTTCTGGATCAGAAGGGTTAACAAGTGTAGCATTTTCATGATCATAACTTGGTCTTGTAACAGCACCAGTAGGTGAAATTACGCTTGGTTCTGAACTTTCCCATGAAACAACTGTATCTGCGTACTTAGTTGTTGTTATTAATACTAATTTGCTTGCTGTAATGTCAACCATTGCAGAGCTATCCCAATAAATTTTTTCATAGATTTCACTATTGTGAGCTTGAGCTTCTACTTTTGCTGGATCTTCAACTGTTGTTGTACAACTAACGATTGCAAAAACCATAAGTAGAGCTACTAATAAACAACCTAACTTTTTTCCAAGTTTGGTAATAGACATACTTTCTTTTCCTCCTATTTGTATGCATTATATTAATTAATTTAATTAATACCTTAATAATTAGTCAGCTAATTTATAATCAGCTGTTGAAACAAGTAATAGTTGAACATATCCATTATGAACATCATCTTGGGTAGGATCATAATAGCCAACTATTGCGGTTAATGATGATAACTTCTTACCTACAAAGTATTCACCAGAAGTAATACGATCACCATTTTCATCTTTTAATGTAACGTTTTTATCTATTCTAATAGAAAGAGTTTGGGTTTTTCCGTTATTATCAACATATGTACCATTTAATGAGAACGCATTTGTTTCATCAGCATCATATGTTCTTGTAATTGTTATTGGAGTGTTTATTTGAATAAGATTTCCAATATGCATTTCATCTTTTAAATATGCACTTAAATCTTCTGGTTCAATTTTTTTAACTTTATCTTGATCAGTCATTGATTGTACTTTTACATGAGATGTTGATACATCTGAAATCTGTAAGGCACCACCATAATAACTAATTGTACCGGTTACAATAACCGAATATCCAACATTTAATCGGTTGTTTTCGTTGAATCCACCATATAGATAAACGCCATATATATGTTCTTCACCAGTTGATTCATCGATATATACTTGTTGTAAATAAGCTGATGTAACACCTAGTCTTCTAACAATTGTACCAGATACTTTTACTTTTTTACCTTTGTCTAGTTCTTTATTGATTGCGGAAGCAGTACCATATTTTTCATGTAAATCTTTTAAAGAGATTTCTTCATACTCTGTTGAATAATCAAAATCTGGATCTTTTTCACCATAAATTCTAGCTTTTGATGAAACACCTGATTTTACTGCTTCATCAAAATATGATTTAAGTGTTGTAGATGCTGCTTTTGAATGAGCTAGTGCAAGTTCAACTAATTCAAGATTTAATAATCTTCCATCTGCCCAAACCCACGCAAGATATCTTTTTCCTGTCGTGTCAGCATTATCTTTACCAGGATTTCCGTCGTCTGTTTGTAATACTATTTCTTTAGCTTTTTTTAAAGTTTCTTTAGTATGATTTGATGCAGCAAACCCCCAAGGTTCTACTGTATAGGTTGATTCAGGTGTATCAATACCTTGATAACGAACAGTAATACTGTGACCATTTTTTGTACGGAATATGGTTGTATCACCATCTACATATTGAACAACAGTTACAACACCAATTCCATCTTCAAAATAATCTTTATTTGCATAATCTGCATCTAATTTATAAGAATCAGTAATAGGAGTTGTACCATTGAATTTTAATCTAAAATTTGCAACTAAAGTAATATCTGTAGTCATTTCTGAATTAATTTCAGTTATTACATTACCTTCATAAGTCCAACTAATAAAGTTGTAACCTTCTTTTGTAGCTGGTTTTAATGTTATAACGTCTCCTTCTTTATATTCGGTTGGATTATTTACATCATTAATTCCACCATCTAATTCATAGATAATCTTATGTGTTTTAGAGCCTGTGCAACTAACTAAAGCAAACACACACACTAAAGCCATAAAGAAAGATAATAGATTTTTTTTCATTTTGTTTCCTTTAACTTACCACAAATATTATGAATACAATAAAGCATCCATTGCTTCTTGGTAAGCTGTGTCAATATCTTTTTCACCGTATAATACAGCTTTTACGATAAGTTCTGCGTTGTCACGTGCTAGTGATGAACCAACGAATGCAACGTTTGTGAAGAACCAATCTTGTTGTTCTAGACCAACTTTTTGAGCTAAATTTTGAGTTGTAGGTTTGTAACTTACATTACCTTCTTCGTCAACAAATTTACCAGAAATATGATCTTTATATGCATCTGAATTTAATACGTCTTTTCTAATTGGGAAATAAGAAGTTTCTGTGCACCATAATAATGCTGATTCATAGTTAGTTAAGAACTTCATAAATAACCAACCAGCTAATTCTTCTTGAGGGTCTGTACATTTGAATAATGATACGTTTGTACCTTGTTGAATAACTTGAGCATTATTTAAATCGTATTGAGGATAAGTTGTAACACCTACTTCAAATGAACCATCAGTAGGAACGTTGTATGAAGCTCCTGCACTTGAACCAAGTGTCATAACGATTTGACCAGCTTTAAATGCATCTGAAGAATAGTTTGTACCGAAATATGTAGTTGTTGCAAGTAAACCTTTTTTGAAGTTATCGCTATAGAATTTGATTGCAGCTTTTGATTGTGCATTAACGAATGCATATTCACCTTTACCTTGAGAATTAAACTTAGTATATTCACCACCCCATTGTTGAGTTAATGTAATGAATAAGTTTGCTTCTGAGTCATAAGAGAAACCAGCACATTTTTTGCCTTCATTAACTAGTTTTGCATATTCAGTAGTAGTTGCGAAAGCTTCAGAAACTTCAACTACATCATTCCAAGTTTTAGGAACTGACCAACCATATTTGTCAAACATTGTTTTATTATAATATAAAACTTCTGTTGATTTGTTAAATGGAATACTATACATTGTACCAATGGAATCATAGATAGTACCTTCTGCCCAGAAACCATCAACATATAAATCTTGTTCTGCTTTACTTAAACCAACTTTATCTACTGATTCATCAGCACGAACGATTTCGTTTTCACAATCTATATATGAGTTTAATTCACTAAGAGCTTTACCTTTAAGATAAAGAGCAACATGGTCAGGATATGTTTGAGCTACTGTTGGAAGTTCATCTGCAGCAATACCACTTGTAATTGTATCTCTTAATGTTGTGTAATCGCCAAGTGAAGTTTGAGTAACTGTAATGTTTGGATATAAACTTTGGAAAGAATCAATAATTTGTTGAATAATGTCTTGGTTTGTTTTTCCCATTGCATGCCAAAATTCAATTTCAATTTCCTTGCTTGAATCAAAAGCAGGAATTTCTTTTTTTACAATCTCTTCTGAAGGATTTTTTGAATTATTACAACTTACTACAAGAGACATTGTAAAAATAACCATTAATAAACTTAATAATTTTTTCATTTTCTTCTCCTTTTTTTGTTTTTTTATATTTTTACTAAAACGCATTTTAGTTTTAGCCTTTAATACCACTTCGTGAAACACCACGCATAATGTATTTACGTAAGAATATAAACACGAAGAGTAGAGGTAGAGTAACGACTGTTGTTGCAGCCATTTGTAAACCTTGTGCTACACGGCCTTCGGAATCTGAGAACGAAGCTCTAAGACCTGTTGTGATAAGTCTCATGTTTTCATCTCTCGTTACCATCATTGGCCATACGTACGCATTCCAAGAACCCATTAGTTTCAATATTGAAATAGTGATAATAGTTGGAAGTGCGATTGGAACCATAACTTTTATTAAATATTTAAAGTCGCTTGTTCCATCTACTTTTGCAGCATAATATAATTCATTTGGAATTTGTTTGAAATTTTGTCTTAATAAATAAATATAATAAACACTAATTAAGAATGGGACAATCATTGCCCAATATGTATCAATACCAGAAACACCAAAAAGAGTTTTCGCTGTTTTGGTTACAGTGATGTAGTTTGTGATTACCATCATTTCTCCTGGTATCATCATTGTCGCAAGGAAAATTGTAAATATTAATTCCCTACCAACAAATTTAATTCTTGAAAAAGCAAACGCAGCCATAACTGTTGTTACAACTGTACCAATTGTAGATACAATACCTACAACTAATGTGTTGTAAATTAATCTTGCAGCATTTAATCTTTCGATTGCTTGTGGATAGTTAGAAAGAGCAAGTTCAAATTTACCTAAACCAGGAATAAAAGTTGGTGTTGGTAAATCTATTTCTGCTCCTGTCTTTAGCGATGTTGCAATCATCCAATAAAACGGAATGATCATACATAGAGCCATAAATCCAAGAAAAGTATAGGAAACGATATTTTTAATGATTCTAAATACTCTTTCTCTTCTAATTACTTCATCAGCAGAATCACCCACAACCATGTTTTTATTTTCAGGAACAGTATGAATAATTCTGTTGCCATATCTAGCTGGTTTCTTTTCAAAGGCCTTTAATACAAGGAAGGTAACAAATAATACTATTGTAACGCTAATAATTAATAAATACATAATTGCTCCCCCTTTCTAGTAAAAGACTTTCTTACTACTAACGTATTTGTTAATAGCAGTAAAGATCATAATTATAACAAATAGAACTACTGCACCAGCTGATGCGGCACCCGCGTCGCCACCTTCTTTAAGTTTGTTATAAATATACCATACTACCGTTGCCATATTATTTCTTGCACCAACGGATGAGGCGTTTTTACCAAAGATTGCGACTACTGATGTATATTCTTTAAATGCGCCGATATATGATGTTATTAACAAATAAAATATTTGTGGAGATAGAAGTGGAACAGTAATTTTGGTAAATGTTCTTAGTTTTGAAGTTCCATCTATTTGTGCAGCTTGATAATATTGTTTATCAACACTTTGAAGCGCACTTAATAGAATTAAAATTTTAAATGGAAGTGAGTTCCATGTTATGTACACAAGTAAAACAACTAGTGATGTCCAATATTGACTGTTGAACACTTTGTTGTTTTTTGCAAACTCAAATAATAATGCATTATCATTATTTCCACCTAACCAGTTAATCCCTTTGCCACCAAAAAAGTTTATAATTGTGTTAATTAAACCTTGATTACTTTCAAACATTACTGAGAATACCATACCGATAGCGATTGTGTTTGTTACATATGGTAAAAAGAATATTGTTTGGAAGAACTTTTGAAGGCTTTTAACCGAGTTAAGAGATACAGCGATTAGTAACGATAAAATAATAGATATTGGAACTGAGATAAAAACTATAATCATTGTATTAAACAAATAAGTTGTGAATGGATTTTTGGGATGGAAAATTAATTGATAGTTTCCAAGTCCAAACCCTTCATAACTACCTGTCATATAGTCGTATCCTTCTTTAAATGAAATGATAAACGTATTTACTAGAGGATAGAAGGTAAATATTCCAAGTAATACAAGGGCTGGTAATAAATATAGAATTCCTCTAATAAAATTAGTACTAGCTTTTCCTTCAACCATACTATTGAAGTCTCTTTTCTGTTTCCTTGTGGAATACAAAATACTTATTAGGTCTAATTTCCGCTTTTATTGTTGTGCCCTCTTCAACACTTACGCTTGAATCAACGATGAATTTAAATGTATCTTTTTCTGATTGGCGGTTTACACCAGTTATTAATTTATCTCTACCTATATACTCAACATGTTCGATATCAATGGTAAGAGTTCCATTTGGAGAAATAATAAATCCTTCTGGTCTAATTCCGATTGTTACTTCTTGATCTTCAAGTTGACTTGTTCCAATTTTGTCATCGCCAATATAAACACCACCATCATGGATGTATCCATTGAAAATATTAATTGGTGGAGTTCCTAAGAATTTAGCAACAAATTGGTTAACTGGTTCTTCATAAACGTGTTGTGGAGCTCCTTTTTGTTGTTCTACACCTAATTTCATTACAACAATTTCATCAGAAATACTCATTGCTTCTTCTTGGTCATGCGTAACGAAAATTGTGGTTATTCCTGTTTCTCTTTGAATTCTCTTGATTTCTTCACGTGTTTGTAAACGTAGACGAGCATCAAGGTTCGACAAAGGTTCATCAAGAAGTAAAACTCTAGGTTCTTTTACAAGAGCTCTGGCAATTGCTACACGTTGTTGTTGTCCGCCTGATAATTGCTTTGGCTTACGATTTAATAATTCTTCAATACCAACAAGTCTAGCATATTTTTGGGTTCTAGCTAAGGCCTCTGCTTTAGTCATTTTCATGTTTTGTAACGGAAACATAATGTTATCTTTAACAGTAAGGTGAGGGTATAGAGCATAATTTTGGAAAACTAAGCCAATTCCTCTTTTCTCAGCTGGAAGGTTTGTTACATCTTCATCTCCAAAAAAAATTTGGCCCGAACTAGGTTCTAACAAACCAGCAATCATATACAATGTTGTTGATTTACCACAGCCTGATGGACCAAGTAAACCAATAAGGCGTCCAGAAGGAATAACAATGTCTAAGTCGTCAACGGCTTTAACTTCTGAATTCTTATCGGCAAATATTTTTGTTAGGTGAGACAAGCGAATATCCATAATAAAAATCCTCCTCAAATAATTCTATGCATAAATATTGTTTTATCCAATATATACTTATTATATCATAGCTTATTTTGTTTTGCAAAACATATGAGTAATTAATTTTTATTTTTCGACTAATTATGATTATTCTTGAATAATAGTTGTCAAATTTTTACATTTTTTCACGTTTTTTATTTTAATTTAATTATCGATTTTTTCCTATTTAATTATTATATAAAAAAAGACTTCAAGTATTATTTTCCTTAAAGCCTTTAATATTATCATTTTTTCTTTCTACCTTCTAGTGCATACTTTAATGTAAGCGAGTCAACGTATTCAATATCTCCTCCTGCAGGAAGACCATAACCAATTCTAGATATAGTTAAATTGTCTCGTGCTAAAATCTTTTCAAGATATAATGCAGTTGTTTCTCCTTGCATTGTGAAACTTGTTGCTAAAATAATTTCTTTGATTTCACCGTTTATACGTGATTCTAAAGAAGTTATGTTTAATTGTTCTGGGCCAATTCCATCTAATGGGGAAATTAATCCTCCTAGCACATGATATAATCCATTATATTGGCCTGTCTTTTCGATAGCGATGACATCTCTTGCGTCTTTTACAACCATAATTTGTTCTTTTGATCTATATTTGTTTTCACATATTTCACAAGTATCGCTATCTATTGTAAACATTCCACATATTTTACATTTTTTTACTTTGTTTTTTGTTTCTAAGAGCGTTCTTGCAAATCTTTCGACTTCTTCATTTGACATTTTTTCAATAACAGAAAAAGCATATCTATTAGCTGTTTTTTTACCAACACTTGGTAGTTTTTC
Source organism: Bacilli bacterium (assembly GCA_051872775.1). Classification (GTDB taxonomy): domain Bacteria; phylum Bacillota_I; class Bacilli_A; order ML615J-28; family CAG-313; genus UMGS75. The sequence continues at coordinate 9,435 of JBJEEE010000081.1, read as the reverse complement.
AAAACATGCACTTAGGTTTTCTAAGAATTTGAAATCATCCATTAAAATCTTCCACCCGCGAAGGCTTTGTATTTAGCAAACTTTTCTTCCGTATACGCTTGAATCTCTTCGTTTGCTTTATGGCTTGCAGCAACAATCATATCTCCCAATAATTCTAAGTCATCTGGTCCTGACACTTCAAACTCTGGATCAATTGTTACGCTTTTTAACTCATGACTTCCATACATTACGACCGTCACTGGTCCGCTTGTTGTAGAGAATTCAGTTGCTTCAATATCTCTTTGAGCTTGTTCCATCTCTTTTTGCATTTGTTGAATTTTACGAATCATTTGTGGATTCATTTATTTATTCCTCCTCTTTTTCTACCATATCAGCACCAAAGAAACTTTGTGCTTGATGCATTGTGGTATTCTTTTTACTAAACAAATTTGTTGTATTCACCACATTAACTTTTAATTCAGGATTGTTAATTGGTGTAAGTTTAGGGAAAGTAATTCCCATATGAAATTGACCCGCATACTCTGAGCGTTTTTCTTGCCATGTATTCTCTGGTAAAGCCATAAAATCATAGTCTTTTCCTAAAGCGATTTTAATTACTTGTAAGGCGTTCATGTGTCCCTTTGGTTCCATTAGATGATTACACATAGATGCATGTGGATAAACTATTAATAGTTCATTAAATCCGTTTGCAACAAGAATTCCTTCTGATAATAATTTTGCCGTTGGTGATAGCAAATGTCCGACTTTATCTTCTAGTTTAGACCATTTAGCTAATAGTTCTGCTTTTTCTTGACGGCATTTTTGATCATGAGCTTGATATAATATTCTTTCTACTATCTTAATATCATATACGTTATTTGGATCATTTTGATTTTGCTCAATTGTATTTGGTTTAGTTTTGATTACAACTGTATTTGGATTAGATATAACCCTTCTTGTTTCTTCTTCCACTACTTTAGTTTCAACATCTGTGCTTGATGGTTGTGTTGGAACAGGTTTATTTGGTTTTGTTTCTTCTTGAGTTTGCGTAGGAGTCTCTTCTTTAAATTCAAATGGACTTCTTCTCTTGGTCATTCCGCCATCAAGTTTAGTATTTATTTCTAACACTTTATTTTGAATTTCCTGAATCTTTGCACTTAAACTAATACTATATTCCTTTACTTCACTAATTGCTTGTGTATTTTCGTTAATTAGTCCGTTATAATCAGGAATCTCTATTTCTTTTTTATTTTCGATATCACTTATACGTGTATCATATACAGTAAATTGCGATTCACATTCGTTTTTAACTTCTAACACCCTATTATTAGTGTCCGAAATACTATCTTGTGTTTGTTTCATCTTTGTTTCCAAACTTTCAACTAAATCTGCAATTTTTTTGTTAATCTCTACTTTTAGTTGTTCAATCGAATCGTCTTGGTAGGACGGAACACTAGTAGGAGTTACATTATTTATTTTATCTTGCATTGATTTAACTAAGTTTAATAAAACAAAATAGTTTTCATTTAATTGAGCTATTTCTCCACTAGAAGATTCAATTGTATTTGACGAAAGATTGGCTTGCTTGACAGTTTTAGATAAATCATCTACTGTCGCAATTACCATTTCTAAATATTCTTCTACTGTATCCATTCTAGTTTGTATCTCAGAATTATCTCCTTGTTTATCTTCTGAGGAAATATTACTTATTTTAGCAAACAACTCTTCTTTTAATGAAGCAATTTGACTATTGATTAATTCAACATCGATAGTTTGTGGCTTTTCTTGAATAAGAGTTGAAACTAGTTTCTCTAATTCTGCTAGTTTATTTTCAATCTCTTTAATTTTTGCTAATTCTTCTTCAGATAAGCTTGCTTCCTTTGTTTCAGTTGCTTCACCATTAGATGAAGTAACTACATTTTGAGAGACTTTTAATTCTACTATTTTTTCTTCTAAATCTTGTATCTTTTCTTCAATTTGATGTGGAATTCCTTTATTTGCTAGTGTTAAATCTTCAAGTAAATTTATTTTGGATAAAATATCTTCTTTAAACTCTTGATAATTGTTTTTTTCAACTACATTTGTAAGTTTTTTAATCTTATTTTCTAATGTATCAATACGATTTAAGATTCCATTTAATGAATCAATGCTTTCAGATGGGCTTAATAAGTTTATCTTTTCTTCTAACTGTTCAAGTTTAGTATTAATGTTAATATCTGTGCTAGCGTTATTAATAATTTTGATGATTCCAACTTCTAGATACACCTTTGGAGAATTGGTATATCTAATCTTATTTTGTATTTCTGCTAGAGAATCAACATAATAAAATAATCTTTTTTCGCTTGTTGTTTCTGCTAAAGATATAAATTCTTCTTTTTTATACATATATGTAATAGAGGAATCATCTTTTAAATTCTTATATAACAATAAGTCACGACAAAATTGAATTAAACAAGTAAGAACTCTAGATACTTCTTTTCCTGTTTCAATCAATAAATTTATGTTTTCAAAAGCGCTTTGTGCATTCTTTTCATTTAGAGCTTGAATAATTTTAATCAAATATTCTTGTGAAACTCTTCCAGTGATATTGTTTACATCTTCTAAAGTAATTTGATTGAAATTATACGCTCTTGCTTGGTCTAAGATGCTTAATGCATCCCTCATTCCACCTTCTGATGCTTCCGCAATCCCATATAGTGCATCTTCACTAATGTTGATTTGTTCTTTTGATGCTACTTGTGAAAGTAAGTTTACAATTTCTTTTGTATTAATTTGTTTAAAGTCTAGTCTTTGGCATCTTGATAATATTGTTGATGGTATTTTGTATGGTTCTGTTGTTGCTAAAATAAAAATAACGTGTGCGGGTGGTTCTTCTAAAGTTTTTAATAATGCATTAAAAGCCGCTGTGCTAAGCATATGAGCTTCATCGATAATATAAACTTTTTTCTTTAAGAAACTTGGTAAAAAATTAACTTTTTCTAGTATATCACGTATTTGTTCTACTCCGTTATTACTTGCGGCATCTAGTTCAACAACATCTGTAGTTTCATTATTCATTACGCTTAAGCAATTAGCACAGTTATCACAAGGTTCCCCTTCTACAGGGTTCAAACAGTTAACCGCTTTTGCAAAAATTCTAGCTATTGTTGTTTTTCCAATTCCTCTTAATCCACTAAAAACATATGCATGTGATATACGATCTAAACTTATCGCGTTCTTTAAAACTGTTATTATGTGTTTTTGCCCAACAACATCTTGAAAGCGTGTAGGTCTATATGTTCTATATAGAGCTTGATATGCCATACTTTACCACTCCTTTTACTTGTTCATTATATATATTATATCATATAATTGAATTTTTTTTGATTCCTTTGCATTGCTTTTTATTTGCTTTTATTTGGCCTAATTAAACAGTGTTCACCATATCCAATTAAATCAAATCGTTTTGCTTTTATTAAAGCTTTTTTTACTAAATCATAATTTTTAGGGTTACGATATTGGATTAGTGCTCTTTGCATTGCCTTTTCTTCTTTTGATGTAGCAACATATACTGGTTTTAAAGTTCGTGGATCAACTCCAGTATAATACATACACGTAGATAGCGTAGATGGGGTTGGATAGAAGTCTTGAACTTGTTCTACACTCAATTTTTCCTTATTCAAATATTCTGCAAGCTTAATTGCATCATCTATTGTTGAACCGGGATGGCTACTCATTAAATATGGGACCAAAAACTGATTTTTATTTAATTCTTTATTAATACTTTTGTACTTTTTCACAAATTCGTTATATAGTTCATTATTAGGCTTTTGCATATAATAAAGAACGCAGTTGCTAACATGTTCTGGTGCAACTTTCAACTGACCCGAAATATGATATTGTACTAATTCTTTAAAGAAAGTAGGGTCTTTGTCATACATTAAATAATCGTATCTAATGCCGCTTCGTATAAACACTTTCTTTACTCCTGGAAGTTTTCTTACTGCCCTTAAAATGTCTAAATATTCAAGGTGACTTACGATTAAGTTTTTGCAAGGTTTAGGATGCAAGCATTCCTTGTTTTTACATGTTCCTCGTTTTAGTTGTTCTTGACAAGACGGATTATAAAAATTAGCGGTTGGTCCACCAATATCGTTTATATATCCTTTAAAAGATGGATCTTTTATAATGATTTTGGCTTCTTCGATTACCGATTCCTTGCTTCTTGACTGAATAATTCTCCCTTGATGAGAAGTTAATGCACAAAAACTGCATCCACCAAAACATCCACGATTAATTGTAATACTGTGTTTTACCTCTTGAATGGCCGGTATTCCTCCCATTTTATCATACATCGGATGATAATTTCGTTCATATGGTAATTGATATACCCAATCCATCATATCTCTTGATAATGGTTCCGATGGCGTGTTTTGAACAACATATATATTCTTATATTTTTCCACCAATGGTTTAGCATTAAAGGCGTCGCAATTTTGATATTGAATATAAAAACTTTTAGCGTAGTTAATCTTGTCTTGACATAATTCTTTATATGTGGGAAGCATTATTGCATCACTTGGAATTAAAGATTGATCGTAGGTTTTCCATACGGTTCCTTTTATATATATTAAATCTTCTGCTTTTAGTCCTGCTGCTAATCCATCCGCAAGCTCCACAATACTTCTTTCTCCCATTCCATACATAAGAATATCGGCGCCAGAATCAATCAAGATACTTTTTTTAAGACTATTGCTTAAATAGTCATAATGAGCGAGTCTTCTAAGCGATGCTTCTATTCCTCCAACTAGCACCGGAATGTCTGGATATTTTTCTTTTAATGCTTTCGTATATACGATTGTTGGATAATCTGGACGTAGTCCCATCTTTCCTCCAGGAGAATAATAGTCGTAGTCTCTTCTTCGCTTACTAACCGAATAATGATTTACCATTGAATCAATATTTCCTGCTGTCACTAAGAATCCTAAACGTGGCGTGCCAAACACATCCATCCAATTAGGACTGCTAATGTCTGGTTGTGCTATTATTCCTATTTTATATCCATTTGCTTCTAATACTCTACTAATAATGGCAACACCAAACGATGGATGATCAACATATGCATCACCAGATATATATACAAAATCTAGACCATCCCATCCTCTTTCAATCATATCTTGTTTATTGACAGGTAAAAACATTTTACTCACTTCCTTTGTTATATCATATCATATTTTGCCTTTTATTTATTTTTTTTACTTATTTTTTTTATTAATAATATTTTTTCATATTCTTTAATAGTATTTAATGGTGACAACTTTGAAAGATTTAATATTTACAACTATTATGAATAGTATTATTGGACTATGTGTCTTTCTATATGGAATAAATCTATTAACTAATTCATTAGAAAGGATTACAGAAAAAAAATTTGAACACATTATATATACTTACACCAACACAACATTTAAGTGCTTTTTGATTGGCGTAATACTTACAGCTATAACCAGTTCTTCAACCGCTGTTACCGCAATCACCCTTTCTTTTATATCATCTAAGCATTTAACATTTAAAAAAGGACTAATTATTGTTGTTGCGTCCAATATTGGTACATCGTTTTCTTCTCTCTTGTTTAGTTTTGATTTTTCTTTATTTGTTCCATTTTTGCTATTATTAGCCTCAATTATATATATGTTTTATCATTCAAACAAAAATAAAGTTATTACATCTATTATATATGGATTAGGCTATTTATTTTTTGGCCTAAACTATCTTGTAAAAAATTTAGAAATACTATTAAGACAGGAAAGCTTTTCTACACTACTTAATAATTTAAATGTTTCTTCATTCTCTTTTTTTATAATTGGGATAATCGTTACGGCTTTAATTCAATCTTCAAGTGCAGGTATCGGAATGATTCAAAAACTATCTAATTCGAATGTTATCTTATTAAAATCAAGTATTGCCTTTATGTTAGGTGCAAATATTGGTACTACTTTTACCGGTTGTATTGCAAGTTTTGTAGGCACTAAAGATGCAAAAAAGGTTGCTTTTATCAATTTTTTATTTAACTTCATAGGTTCAATAATTTTTATGGTTTTGATATCTCAATATGAAAAATTTATATGTATACTAGGTAAAGTTCTTAATCTAACAAATGCAGCCATGGTATCGCTTAGTCATATTATATATAATATTACTACTGTTCTCATTTTCCTTTTCTTTTTGACAATTAACAAAAAAAGAACTTAGTATGTATGAAACTACTAAGTTCTCGTTTTTTATTGTTTTTCCCCTTCAACTTGTTGACTTATGATTTCTTTAATACTCATAGCTGTTCCAGCAATCCCTTGCATATCAGACGGAACAATAATTTTCGTTGCTTTACCATCTGCCATTTTTTCTAGAGCTTCATAAGCTTTTAAAATAAGCAATCCTTGTTCTCCGCCAACTCTCTTTAACATTTCTAGAGCTTGGGCTTGGGCTTCATTAATCAAATAAATAGCTCTGGCTTGACCTTCTGCTTCACGAATTGATGCCTCGCGTGCAGCTTCAGCTCTTAAAATTTGTGATTCTTTATATCCTTCTGCAGCAAGAATAGCAGCTTGTTTTTCCCCTTCTGCACGTAGTATTGCTTCACGTCTTTCTCTTTCTGCTCTCATTTGTTTTTCCATTGCTTCTCTAATATCTTTAGGAGGCATTATATTCTTAACCTCGACACGAACAACCTTTATTCCCCATGGGTCTGTTGCATCATCTAAAATCTCTCTCATTTTAGCATTTACGATTTCACGACTCGTTAATGCTTCATCCAAATCAAGTGCTCCCATGATATTACGAATGGTTGTAGTTGTAAGAGTATCAAGTGCTCTTATAGGATTAGATACACCATATACGTAAGCTTTTGGGTCAGTAATTTGGAAATAAATAACCGTATCTATTTGCATTGTTACATTATCTTTAGTAATCACAGGTTGTGGATCAAAGTCAATAACTTGTTCTTTTAAATTCACAATACCTGTCTTACCAGTTGAAAATTTTTGATTATAAGACACTGAACTTGAATCATTGGCAATTTTATCAATAAATGGGCACAAAAAATGAATTCCAGTTCCCCAAACTTTGTAAAATTTACCTAATCTTTCTACAACATAGGCTTTTGTTTGTGGAACTACTTTAATGCAAGATATAATAATAATTACCACAACAATTAATATAACAGCTAACGCTATTAATAATCCTTCTAACATTTTCTTTTCTCCTTTACTTAATTTCTGAATCGGTAACAATTTCAACTACCAATTTGTTACCTCTAATTTCTTTTACAACAACTTGAGTTCCTGCTTCTATTAAATTATGAGTAGCACTTATGGCGCTCCATTCTTGGAACTCTATTTTTACTTTTCCTTTTCCATCACATGGAATTGCTTCAATAACTGTTGCAAGCATTCCAATTAAACGATCTGAGTTTGTCGGTATAGTATTTTTCCTGTTAAAGTTTTTAACTAATGGTCTCGTTATAAGAACCAATAAACCAGATATTATTGCGAATAGTAGAATCTGAATACTAATATGTACCTCAAATACGGCACAAACTAATGATGGTATTGCACCAACTCCAAACCAAACCGAAACTAAGTCTGATGTCTGCGCTTCTACAATTAAACTCAAAACAATAACTATAGCCCAAAATACAATAGATATTATAGCAAGTGTATTATTATTAAACAAAGTAACCATCACTTTTGTCCTTCCTTTCTGTTTGTATCAACAATCAACATTTTTTTAGCGTTATTCCATTTAGCATCAAGTTTAAGCGATTGATGATTATTCAAATTAAGACCTAGTTTCTCACAAACTTTAGAAACAAGGGCTTTTGAACTAATACGTCCATAACTTGCTTTAATTTCAATCTTGTGACAATTAGAACCGTTATCAAACTCTTCTTTGCTAACTTTCTTAATTATCAACTCTTTTGTTTCCACATCTACTCCTACATTAACCCCATAAGCGTCTTCAAAAAAACGAGATGCATGCTTGCTTAAAGTAATATTATTGTTATATATAGTTATTGCGCTGTTTTTATCGTTGTTTATCCAATCAATCATGCTTTTCCCTCCTTCTGTAATCAGTATATCATTCTAATGTATTTTTGTCAAGTAAAATGTATTTTAATGTATAAAATGTATTTGCTTGTATTCGCATACTATTTCCTTTACTATATTATATTCTTGTAAATATTTTAGTTGATTAATATTTAAAAAAATGATATAATAAATAAGAACAAATAAAAAGGAGAAAAAAATATGAAAATTAGATTCAAATTAATCCCCTTCTTAATATCAACTTTGATCGTGGTTGGAATAACCTTTGGTATATGCTGGTACTCATATCATGGATATGAAGGTAACAAGCTTAAATTCCTTGATGAGTATTTTCACGTTGATGATTATGAAGAGCAACCTGCAAGTGATTTAATTCACAACTTTGTAGAAATGCAATTTACAAAATATGCAAAAGGCAACGATAAAGTATCAATTATTAATCCTGATACAGAAGAAAAAGTAACATCATCTACTGATAATTCTAGTGTTTTATCCTTTAATAATGGTACAATTCACGTTCCTAATTATTTTGATATTGATGTTTATGCAACAGCTACCTATTCAGATAGTGAATGGACTTATAATTATTATTTCTATTTTTACAACATTAATTACAAAAACTCAACATTTAGTCTTTCTAATCTAGAACTAATTATTGTTGATGGAACTGGTAGAGCTAGCGACGAAGAAGAAATAGAAGACGCAGATAAATTAGGTCTTGATTTATTAGACGTTGCTTATCTAAAGAGATATGATGAAGATTCAAATAATAATCCTTCAACTACTCTTGGTTATATTACAACATTTGGTTATACTGGAGATGCAGATGTAAGTGCAACTTTCCCTATTTATGACTCTGGATATACCAACGTGGATGAAGAAAATGACGACTCACAACATTTAGTATTTAATATGTCTTTAAAAACAGACATTAACCATGTTTCAATAACTAACCCAGTTGATAGTAACGGAAAGCCTGTTACCACAACAGGAAATGTTTCATTTACTCTTGTTGATACTACTGATGATACAAATGTTCGTCTTTTTACTGGCTCAATTCAAGACGTTACTTCTATGGATCAATTAAGTTATGAAGATGGTTGTACTAAAGATCCTCTACAATGTAAATCTTATGGTAGTGTGGTTGCGGGAAAAGTAATCTTACATAGTTCAATCGCTTTTGTTATATCTGCTGTTATCGCGGTATTATTCTATTTAATTTGGATGGATCCTGCTGAGGGTGGATCAGATAAAAAAGGCCAAAAAGCAAAGCAACCTCAAAAAAGCAACAAAAAGAAATAAAATAAAACGGGTTTAAATGAACTGATGTCTGTCAAGTAGACAGATAATAAAAATAAAAATTTATGCCGAT
>JBJEEE010000080.1:0-8734 GCA_051872775.1 Bacilli bacterium | reverse complement strand
TTATTGGGACATTTTCTAAAAATAATTATTAAGACATTATCATAAGTTAAACACACTGTGAAACGTTTTTACTTCTTAAATGCTTTACTTTTACTTTTAAATAGAGTATAATATATAATAGATTTTGGAGGTAATAAAATGTTCGATATAATTTCAGAAATACAAAGACTGAAAAAAGAAAAAAATGCAATTATTTTTGCTCATTATTATCAAAATCCAGAAATACAAGATATTGCCGATTACGTAGGAGATTCTTTTCAATTAAGTAAAATTGCGAAGAATACCGATGCAAAAATGATTATTTTTTGTGGTGTTCATTTTATGGCTGAAACTGCCAAGATTTTATCACCAGAAAAAGAAGTATATTTACCAGTTAAAACAGCTGGATGTTATATGGCAAATACGATTACAAAAGATGAATTAGTTAGATTTAAAAAAGAACATCCCGACTATAAAATAGTAGGTTATGTAAACACATCAGCAGATGTTAAAGCATTATGTGATATTTGTGTAACAAGTTCTAATGCTTTAAAAGTATTAACCGCTTTAAAAGGTCAAAAAGTATTATATTTACCAGATCAAAATCTAGCTATTTACGCTAATTATTTAGATAAAGAATTAAACGTTAAATATTGGGATGGCTGTTGTCGCATTCATCACTTACTTACGGTCGATAACGTTGAACAAATGAAAAAAGAACATCCAAATGCATTAGTTTTAGTTCATCCTGAAGCTCCACTTCCGGTTGTACTTAAAGCTGATTATGTAGGTAGTACTAAGGGGATGATTGATTTTGTAGGAACACAATCGGCTAATGAGTTTATTGTTGGAACTGAAAAAGGCATTTTACATCCTTTGATGGTTAAATATCCTGATAAACATTTTTATATATTGAGTAGTGGACTAGTATGTAAAACAATGAAATTAACAACCTTAGAAGATGTCTATAATGTATTAACCTTAAATAAAGATGGAAGATACGAGAAAATAGAATTAAGTAAAGAAATAATAGAAAAAGCAGGAAAAGCATTAACAGAAATGTTAAAATATTAGAGGCAAAAGAATATGGAAAAAACAGTAAAAAAATTAACAACAGATGTATTAATTATTGGGGCAGGACTTGCAGGACTTTATACTGCATTAAATATTGATCCTAAAAAAGAAATAACAATCATTGCAAAAGAATCGCTTGGCGCAAGCAATTCATCTCTTGCACAAGGAGGAATCGCCGGTGAACTTGAAACTAAAGAAGAAGTTCTTGCTGATCATATCAAAGATACTTTAATAGCAGGAGCAGGATTATATGATGAAGCTGCCATTCATGAGTTGGTTTATGATGCCAAAGAGAATATCGAATATCTAATGGAATTAGGGGTTCCATTTGATATTGATGAAAATGGTAAAGTCTTACTTACAAGAGAAGCCGGACACTCTAAACGTCGTATTCTTCATGCGGGTGGTGATGCAACTGGTAAGAAAATAATGGATACTCTTATCGGATTAATCCGTCAAAAATCAAATGTAAAAATTATTGAAGAATGTATGCTTTATGATTTAATTACTAAAGACAATAAATGCATAGGTGCTCATTGTATTTATATGAATAATGAACTTGTAAATATTTTCGCAAATGATATTATTCTTGCCACTGGGGGCATAGGTGCTGTTTATAAGGATTCCACAAATGCTCATGGTGCAACCGGTGATGGTATTGCCGCATGTTTTAGAGCAGGTGTTACCGTTCAAAATATGGAGTTTGTCCAATTCCATCCTACGGTTTTCTACGATGTAACGGGAACCATTAAAGGTCAAAAGTTTTTAATCAGTGAAGCGGTACGTGGTGAAGGAGCTTACTTACGTAATATTGAAGGTGTGCGTTTTATGGACAAGTATGATAGTAGACTTGAACTAGCCCCTCGTGATGTTGTATCGCAATCAATTATGCGTGAAATGTATGATACATGGAGCGAATATGTTTATATTGATGCGCGTCATCTTGGTAAAGAGTTCCTTGAACATCGTTTCCCAACGATATATGAAAAGTGTGCGGAATCTGGATATCATATGGAAAAAGACTTAATTCCTGTTGCGCCAGTAGAACACTATGGTATCGGTGGCATAAAGATTAGTCTAAATGGGGAAACATCAATGGAAAGTTTATATGCAGTAGGGGAATGTAGCTCTAGTGGTGTTCATGGTGCGAATCGTTTGGCCAGTAATTCATTACTTGAATGCTTAGTTTTTGGTAAGCGTATTGCTAGTCTTGTTAATACTCATCATGAATCTGATCCTACAGGATTTGATGAAACCAAGAAAATTGAAGTAAATAAATATAGTTATCACTTAATTAGAGAAGAAATTAGAAATACAATGAGTCAATATGTTTTCATTGTAAGAAAAGGCGAAGAACTTGAAATGGCACTTAAGATAATCAACAAACACTACCATAATTTATTACGTCATCCATTTACAACAGTTGATTACTATCGTGCATTAAATATCGTAACAGTTGCGAAATTAATAACTGAATCTGCACTTGCAAGAAAGGAAAGTATTGGTTGCCACCTAAGAATCGATTAATATGGATGAAAAACAAAAGAAAATAATATTATCTGCTTTACAAGAAGATGGCTATAACAATGATATTACAACGTTGAACTTAATAGATCGTTCTAAAATGCTATCAGGTAATTTTGTCGCCAAATCAGCTGGTATCATTTCTGGTATAGATGTCGCAATGGAAACTTTTAAAATTGTTAATCCTAAGATTGAATTTGTAATTCATAAACCTAATGGTACTTATGTCACCAGAGGATGTGTTATTGCAACTGTAAGCGGTCCAATGCGTGATATCTTAAGAGCTGAACGGATTGCTTTAAACTTTTTACAACGTATGAGTGGAATTGCTACTACGACTAATCAATTTGTACAAGAAGTAAAAGGAACAAATTGCGCTATTTTAGATACACGTAAAACTACACCTTTATTAAGATCATTTGAACGTCAAGCGGTACGTGATGGTGGTGGCGAAAACCATCGCTTTAATCTAAGTGATAGAGTATTAATTAAAGATAATCATATTGCGGCTGTAGGAAGTATAACTGAAGCCGTTAAACTTGCTAAGTCTAAAGTAGATCCTTCGATATTAATTGAAGTTGAAGTAGAAACCAAAGAAGAGTTCTTAGAGGCACTTGCTACTGAATGTGATATCATTATGCTAGATAATATGAATAATGACCTAATGAAAGAACTAGTGGAAATAAACAATCATCAAAAGAAACTTGAAGCTAGTGGCAACATGATGTTAAAACGAGTTAGGAGTGTAGCATTGCTTGGTGTTGATTATATATCTGTTGGCGCCCTAACCCATTCTTATAAGTCCCTTGATATAAGTTTAAAATTTTATAAGGGTCTATAGTTAATATAAAGAGGTAAAAAATGGAGCTTAAACACTTAAATTTAAAAATGAAAAAATTATGGTTTATAATAGGATTATGCTTTTTCCTATTGTTTGCTGTTTTGTATACACTTTTAATTTGTTTTACAGATGGTATAGCTCAATTATGTATTATATGTATTGGTGGTACGTTACTACTTCTTAGTATATTTACTAATCTCATATATCCTTTATTAAAATATAAGTTTTATCGCTATGGATATAATGAAAAAAGAATTGAAATAGAATATGGGGTTATCTTCCGTCATCATATTGTAATTCCGGTATGTCAAATTCAAGATCTTCATACTTATCAAGGTCCACTATTAATAATGACTAGATTAAGTGGAATCATCTTTTCTACAGCTGGATCTAATTTTTCACTTCCTGGTTTATCAGTGGAAGATGCAAATAAAATGGTAAATGATATTGAAAGTTTCTTAAATAAACGATTAGAGGAATTAAAAAATGAAGAAGTTCTCTAAAAAATATGTTTATTACCATTTGTTAATCGACTTTTTTATCGCACTCTTTTTCTCATTTTTTCTTATGGGAAATTTCTCTGAATTAGAAAATGAACACTTAAGTAAGACTTTTGCATATATTTTTATAGCATTATTCATTGTTATTTATGTTATACTTGCCATTTATCATTATTTATTTTATAAAACATCAAGCTATGAATTATTAGACAATGGTATTTGTTGTAAACGAGGTGTAATCTTTAAGAAAAAAACAAGATTAGATTATAGTAAGATTCATGCTGTAACGGTAAAAGAGGGTATAATTCAAAAACTATTTGGTATATGTGCGATTACTATAGACAGTGGATCTACTAATACTTCAGTACAAGAAGAAATAGTAATTATAGAGTCAACCCAAGAAGCCCAAAAACTAACAAAAGAAATAAACGAAAGACAAAAACATTTGCAAAATCCAAGTGATGAAGAACCAATTGTCACTGAAGAAGAATGCAAACAATTAAATTCGGTTTATACATTTAATACCCCCGCAAAGTTAATGTATTCTTTTTTAAATACTTTATTAGCTTTATTTATGATATTTATTTTTATGGTTTTAGCATTAACCGCTATTAGCATATTATCACAGTTTGTTAATGTTGAAGGATATGACTTTACTGGTAATTTCTTTATTGATTTATTAATATTATTTACATTGATTTTATTCATTGTGATTGTCTTTTCCTTTATTGCAAATATCTTAAATTCATTTTTTAAATATCATAATTTTGAAATCAAAAAAAATGATAAAGAATTATTTATCAATTATGGTTTATTTGTTAGGAAAAACAATAGTTTTCTTTTAAAACGCATTAAAGCTGTTGTAATTGAACAATCCTTATTTGAACGTCTCTTCCATTTTGCGACCATATATTTAGAAGTAGTAGGCTATAATGATCAACAAAGCAATAATGGAGGAAATGATAGCCTCAAAGGAATCTTTATTCCTTTATGTAAGGAGAAGCAAATAAATGAAATCTTAGGTCATATTTTGCCTGATTATGTACCTATAACTAAAGATGATCAAGCAAAAAAGTTTGGACCTTTTGTCTTATGGCCTTTATTAATAACTTCATGTGTTTTAGGAACTATCTTAATTAATGCTATGTTGATTTTAGGTCTATTACATATTGATATTATGTGGTTATTAATCTCTCTTGGTATTATAGTTGCTATTTGGACTATTTCATTAATTATTATTTTAATTAATGCAGCCTTTGCATATCGTAATCAATGTGTTTGTGTAGGTAGTGATAAATTAACTTTATATAACGGAAGTATAACAAAAAAGTGCACAATTATTTTACGTTCAAATGTTACTTCTATTGAAACATATACTACTCCCATGAGAAAACGTAAAGGCATATATTCATTTAAAATACATTATTTTACAAATAGTTATTCTAATGTTGTAACGGTTAATCATGTTGATCAAAAACATATTGAAAGTTTAAATAATTTTATCATTATGTAACTAAAAAAGGCACTAGTTTCAGCTAGTGTTTTTTTATGTGGTTATCTTTATTAAAGTTTATTCCAATCATTCCTCCTACCATTGAGGATATGATATAGCTTAGATATTTTACAACAAGGAGCCAACTGTTTAATGATTGTGAGATAAGTTTAAAAATACAAATAACGATAACAAGGATAATACCTGATGTGATCCCGCCTAGCCATCCTTTACTTGTCTCAAAGATTCCAGAAATTCCCCCAAGAATAAAAAATAAGACTATGCCAATGATATAACTTGTAATATTTATAGTTGAAGTATTATTGGGAATGATTTCTTTGTATAATAAAAAAGTATAGATTAACAAAATGAGGGCTAAAATAATTAAGAAGATTAAAAATGATTTTGCTTTATGCTTTAGGAAATTCATATAATCACCACTAAATATTATGCAAAAGGGGAACTGTTTATGCAAGATTTATCAATAATAATTGTTAGAACTATTCTTGGCTATATTGTTCTTACAATATTAATGAAGTTTATGGGTAAAAGGGAGATTGGGCAATTAAGTTTATTTGATTTATTAATTCTTTTAACTATTGTTGATATAATGGTAGTAGGAATTGAAAACTTTAAAATGAATTACTGGAATTGTATATTGCCAATGGTAATTATTGCCATTATTCAAAAGTTAGTATCATTAGTTTCTTTAAAAGTAATATGGTTTAGAAACATTATGGATGGTAAGGAAGCTATCATCATCGAAAATGGTATGATTGATATCAAAACGATGAAGAAGAATGGATACAATATGGATGATTTATACATTCAATTGCGTAATAAAGACGTAGTATCACCGTCAGAAGTATCATACGCAATTCTTGAAACTAATGGTAAGTTAAGTGTATTCTTAAAGAAAGATTATCCTTCCTTTGTTTTACCATTAATAGTTAGTGGTAAAATGATTAAAGATAATATTGTAAAAGCCGGTTATACAATTAATAATATTTCGACGTTTGTAGCTAATTCTCCATATAAAACGATAAAAAATGTTTATGGATTAAACCTAATTCAAGGAAAACTTGTATTTGTTGAGGCAAAACAAATGAAAAAAGAATAAATTGTGATAAAATATATGTGAAGAAAAACATAATTTTTTTACTTTATATTGCTACTTATAGGTAGCAAAAAGAAAGTGAGGTATAACATGAATTGTTCAGTATTTAATGAGGTTTTTGACGAACATACTAATTTAATTATAGCTCGTTCCGAAAGAGAACATCGCGAAGATTTAGTTAGATTAGAAGAATGTAAGAAACTAATCGAAGCAGCAGAACATACAAATAACTATCGATATGTTAAATTCTATCAAACTGAAGAAACAATGATTAAACTAAAAATTGATCATTATTTGTTAATAAATGAAGAAACTAAATCACTTGTCCATAAGATTATTGAAAAAATATCAAAGTATGTGTATCAAGATTTAGATGAAGCTACACTTGAATTAGAAGATGAAGTTATATCTGGATATAAATGTGGGGATAATGAATATTTGTTAAAAATATATCATAAAGTATCAGATTATCATTTTACTACGCATATGGATGAAAACAATTATTATCAGAAAGTATTATTTATTATTAGAGATTTAATTAAGCAAACATATGAAAAATAATATCATACATTTTGTATGATATTATTTATTTATAGGTATTTTAATAAGATTTAATTTGATTGTGAAAAACATATAGATAATAAAAGAAATAATAATACTAATAATAAAGTTAAGGTTTAAAGATTTTAATAATGTAATAAAAAATAAAACAAAAACAAAAAGTAAAAAGATAGAAAGTAAAACAGTCTTATTAAAGTGATAGTTTGTTGCTTTTTTGATATTGATAAAGATAATTAAGGTATATAAATCAAGCGTAATAAAAGTGGAAAGTAATAATGAATTAAAAGAAACAGCAGGAATTAAAGCAAGTAATAAAATTAATAATAGTCGCAATATGTTAAAAATACTACTATAAATAAATAATTGTTTTGATTTTCCTATTGCTTGATAAATAGAAGAAAGAGGAGCTTGAAGATAGTAGGGAAGAAAGAAAAAGACAAATAATTTAACCTCATGTGCTCCTAGTGTGGTTCGATATATTAAATTCATTATATCACTAGGGTAGAAAAAAAGAATGATTGTGATGAAAATACCAGGAATAAGCGAAAAAATAATGGTCTTATCAATATAGTAGTTTACACTTTTAGTATTATTTATGGAAAAACTTTCAGATATTTGGGGGACAATAGTTGTGGAAAGGGCCATTGAAACAAAAGACCCTAACGTAAGGAGGGAAATAGTATAGGCATTAACAATGGTATAAGCATTTTCAATTTGTTTATGAGGATAGTGTAATAGACTAAGAATAAAAACATAGAAAATAGGCTCTAAAAAATAGGTAAAATTGCCGATTAAACGAGAAAAAGTAGTGGGAACGGACATTTTAACGATAGCCCTTAGTTCACCGGTGGTATTTTCATAATGTACCACTTTTATTTTTTTTAAGGTGAAAATAGAATATAAAATAGAGGCAAGTTCACCTAGACTAAGAGAAAGAAGACAAAAAAAGGTAGCTATATTTATTCCATAAGGAAGAGTAAGGTAAAGAAGTAAGATACTAAAAAAAATACGACTAACTTGTTCTAATAATCCTGATATTGACGAATACTTCATCATCTTAAAGCCATTAAAATATCCTTTTAAGGCATCACTAATACCAACTAAGGGAATTAAAAATATAGTTGATAGAAGAGGTAAAAAGAGAGCATCATTTTTTAGAAAGATATGAACGAGAGGGTATAATACTAATAAAAAAACAATAATAGTAATAATCGAAACTAGAATTGATAATCTAATAGCACTACGTAATAATAATTGTGGAGATAACTGTTTGGTTTGAATACTTTCTGCAACAAGTTTACTAATAGTTATATTTAGATTTAATCCCGAGATACTGATAAATAACATAATTGTAGGAAATGATAAGATATAAAGATTCATTCCATTTGGTCCCATCAATCTTGTAATAAAAATTCGATTAATTAACCCCATTAATTTGATCAAAAAACCAGTTAAAAGAATAAGTAATGTATTCATAAAAAAACTATGTGAATTAAACAACTTTTTAAGCATTTAAGATACCTCTAATACTATATTTTATGGTAGTAAATGTAAAAAAATAACCAAATCTCTTTATCAAAAAGGGTTAAAGTGATATAATTAATTAAACAAAAGTCAATAAATATGTTAAAATATTTCATGCATTT
>JBJEEE010000079.1:0-30865 GCA_051872775.1 Bacilli bacterium | reverse complement strand
GCGGGACTTCCTATTCGTAACGTCTATCAACGTGCGGGCAAAACTGGAAAAGACTATTATTTTATTCTAAGGGGAACTGCTCCAGAAAAAGCGATGATTATTGAATATGGGTTTGCGGACAACGATGCAGATACCAAAAGACTATTGTATGAATGGCCAAAGCTTGCGGAAGCCGTTGTTAAGGCTATTACATCATACTATCAACTTCCTTATACACCACCTAAATATAATCTTCATATTGTTAAACCAAATGAATCACTCTACACTATTAGTAAAAAGTATGGGATAAGTATTGATGAAATCAAAAAACTTAATAATTTGAAATCTGATACGATTTATCCCTATATGGAATTATATGTTTAATGAAAAAGATTAGTAAATTTCTCATTTTTTTGTCATTACTTTTTTCAGGTATTATTTTTTTACTTTATCCTAGCATAACCAAGAAAATTATTAATGATCTTTTATTATTATGGTTAAATAAAGTTCTTGTTTCACTTCTTCCTTTTTATGTTTTAAGTAGTATTCTTATTCAGTATCCTTATATTAGTAAAGTGCTTTATCGTATTTTTTATAAAATAATGCGTTTTGAAAATAGAATAGCTTGTTCGTTATTTTTTATTAGTTTCATTACGGGTAATCCAACTTCAAGCATCTTGGTAATTAATAGTGTTAAAAATGGAGAGATTAGTATTAATGAAGGAAACAGACTGCTTCGATGTACCGTTCTAAGCAGTCCTCTTTTTACCATTACGATGTGTTTTCCCTATGGATGGTATGTTCTTTCATCACAAATGATTGTATCAGTTTTATTTTATATTTTAGGATATCGTAAAACAATACAGGGAACATTTAGTAATACTATTCATAAAAATAGTATATTTGATATCGCTGAACATACACCAGCCTTAATGCTTGAGATACTATCAACTATGTTAATTGTTGGTTTATTAAAAGTCCCATTTGATATCATTTTGAATAAATTATCTCTTAATGATATTATTTTTATTAAGTACCCAATGGATATGATTGAACTAACGACAGGACTTGCAAATATTGGAGATTATAATGTTAATTCATCAGTTAAACTGATACTTTCAGCAAATTTGTTATCTTTTGGGGGAATCACAATCATTTTTCAAATAATGAACCAATTAAAAAAGACTAGTTTATCAAAAACTAGTCTAGTAATGTCGAGAATACTTCACGGATTATGTACCGTAGTTATATTAATTTTGATGATTCTGATATTTAAGATCTAAGGCTACCTTTACATTATGAGGAACAAACTCTGTTACATCTCCTCCAAATTTAGCGATTTCTTTGACGCTACTTGATGATAGGAAAGAATACTCATGAGAACTCATAATAAAAATGGTTTCAATATTACTATTTAAGTGTCGATTTAGGGTTGCCATCTGTAGTTCATATTCAAAATCACTAACCATACGTAAACCTCTTAACATTGCTGTTGCGCCTACTTCTTTCGCAAATTCTACGGTTAAAAGGTCAGTTGCCACCACACTAATATTAGGATAATCTTTTAAACTATCTTGTAATAGGGTAATTCTTTCTTGCGTTGTAAATAACGTATCTTTTTGAATATTTTTAGGAACAACCACATATAATTTATCAAATAGATGTATACCTCTTCTTATTATATCTAAATGACCATTAGTAACGGGATCAAATGTACCAGGATAAATTCCAATTCGCATATTTTTACTCCTTCTCTAGTATTAGGATTTCACTACTTGAGTATGTTCTACATAGTTTTATTCGAAAACCTTCATAATTTCTTTGGACAATATCTTCTTTGGGATATTCTGCCATAATAAAGCCACCATCATTAATCATATTATGTTCAATTAAAAAGTTAATTATTTCTTCAATTACTTTCATTCGAAATGGTGGATCAATAAAAACAAGATCAAACTTTTGATTAGAAAGACGCTTTAATGCCGCATCATAAGAACAGTGTAGGATAATTGCTTCTTTTTCTACTTTTAGAGCAGAAACATTGCTTTTAATAACATTAATTGCGTCAATACTATTATCGACAATATAGGCAAGACTAGCACCACGGCTGATAGATTCAAGTCCTAATGCGCCACTACCGCCAAATACGTCAAGTACCACAAAATTAGGTAGATAATTACCTAAACTATTAAAGATTGCTTCTTTTGTTCCATCTAGAGTTGGTCGTGTAGCCATACCAGAAAGGGTATTTAATTTTCTACTTCTAAATTTTCCACCAATAATGCGCATAATGTTAATCCTACCTTATCATTTTAAAAAGCAACATAACAACTTTCTTAGTTAGGTTGCTTTTTATTTTATTCTACTTCTTTTTCAATATAGTAAAAGTCTTGTTTTTCATCATAGCCAACATGATATTTTTTACCGACTACTTCAAAATCAGGATAATTGTCTCCCTTTTCATACGCGGTGATATGATGGACAATCATCTCATTATCTTCATTTTGATAACCACCAAGGGAAAGAGGCTTCATATATGCAACCACCCATCCAACTTGGTTTTCTAAGTTATAGTCAGCACGTTTGATTTTGCGACCTGTAAAATCATGGGCATAGTCAACATCCCCAAATTCACGTAACCAAATTTTTAGAGCTTCTTCCTTATTCATAGCAAAACCTCCTTTTGTAATTATTATAACATTTTATCATTTTATTGTCAAACAAGTATCAATATTTTCATTGAATATTTTAATTAAATAAATTTTTACTAAATAAGTTTTTCCTATTAGAATAGCTTATTGAGGTCACTTAGTTCTTCTCGATGTGATACTATTTCCACTTTATCACCAACAAATATAACAGCTGGTTTTAAGATGTTATTATAATTTGAAGCCATAGAATAAGTGTAGGCACCGGTTGCGTATACAACTAAGGTATCGCCGTTATCGGGATGAGCGATAGCAACATCATGGGCAATTATATCACCAGATTCACAACATTTACCGGCAACATCTACAATTAAGTCTTTTGGAAAGGCAATTTTATTAGCTATTTCGACTTCATATTTAGCTTGATATAATGCTGGCCTAATATTGTCAGTCATTCCTCCATTAATAAAAAGATAATTCTTACCACCAAAAGTATGTTTTACCATACCACATTCATATAAGGTAATACCTGGAGTTCCAACAATACTTCTACCTGGTTCAATCATTATTGTTTTAGGTAGATAAGATACTTCTGCACATTCTTTTTCAATGGTTTTTACCATCTTAGTTAATATTTTTTTTAGATCAACTTCTTTGTCTCGTTCATAATATTTTATTCCAAATCCTCCCCCAAGATTCAAAACAGGAAGATTGATTTTGTATTTTTCCTCTATTTGCTTTGAAAATCTTACCATCTTTTGAATGTTTAAAACAAACGGATTAGACTCTTTAATTTGTGAGCCAATGTGGGAATGAAAGCCTAAAAGTTTAACAAACCTATTATTTAAGTATGTTTTGATAATGGCATCTATCATATCATCATCATAAATACTTTCACCAAATTTACTTACATATAATGCCGTTTTCGTATATTTGTGGGTATGAACGTTAATTCCCGGATTAACACGAAATAACGTATTAACTATCGTTTCTTTTTTTGTGGCAAGCTTAATTAATCGTTTTAACTCATCTAAATTATCAACGACTATTAGCCCAACCTTATGGTCAATAGCATATGTTAGTTCTTCATCGCTTTTATTATTACCATGAAAAACAATTTTATCAAGTGGAAATCCACAAGATAAAGCAACATAAAGATCACCTAAACTAACAGCATCCATAGATAATCCTGCTTCATTTACTAAGTTGGCCATTTTAGGTACTAAGAATGCTTTGGAGGCATATACAATTCTTGTATTAAATTTATCACTTCTAAAATAAGTTTTAAATTCGTTCATTTTATCTTTTAAGTCAACTTCATCATAAACATAAAGTGGGGTTCCGTACTCTTTTGCAAGTTTACTTAAAGCATAATTATGCAAATATAATTCATGTTCTTTTATTTCTAAATATTTTGGTTTCATTTTTTACCTCATTTTTTAGTAGTACTACCCATACCACCTATTCTAGTTTCGACTACATCATCATCAATTGTGATACCATAACTTAGGAATATTCCTTGCGCAAAAGCTTCTCCCTCTTTGATTTCTAAAACCTGGTTATCAAGTGACTCGTTTGTTATTTTAATAAAAATATGACCTTCATTTAAGGCATTATAGTAATCACTATCAATAATACCTACTGTATTATTTAGTCTTAATCGATATTTAAAACCGAGTCCACTACGCGGATAAATGCTTAAAAACCATCCATCATCAATTTTTACCCTTATACCTGTCGGAATCGTCATAGTTTCACCCGGTTTTATGGTAAAATTGTATGCCGCAAAAAAATCATATCCGGCTGATCCTTTGGTGGCACGTTTAGGTAGTTTTATCTTCTCATATATTTTTTCATCTAATCCGGTTTTTAGATATTCGTTTTTTGACACTTTTTCAAATTTTGCAATTCTATTCATTTATTTTTCCTCACTTATTTTCATACTACCAAAAACTACTTCTGACTTTTCTTTTATAACTAAATTAGCATATTTGTCAAAAGGAGTACTACTCAAATTTACAATAACGATATTAGGACCTCTATAATAATAAGGAAGCGAAGCTGCCGGATTTACTAATAATGATGTTCCTGATATAATCAATAAATCAGCACAACTAATTGCTTTTAAGGCATCATCAATAGCTTGGCTATCTAGTCCTTCCTCATATAGAACAACATCTGGTTTAATAATACCACCACATTTAGGACACTTAGGAACAGAGTTGTCAAGATATTTTTCTAAATCTGACATTGTATAAAAGGTATGACATTTCATACAATGATTACGATGAACGGATCCATGTAGTTCAATTACCTTTTTACTCCCTGCTAACTGATGAAGTCCGTCAATATTTTGGGTAATGATGGTCACGTCTTTGCCAGTTTGTTCTAAATTAGCCCAAAAGGTATGACCAGAATTAGGTAATGCATCAGGATATAGCATTTTATCAAAATAGAATTGATAAAACAAATCAGGATGACTGATAAAAAAATGATGTGACAATATTTCTTCTGGTTGTATTTCACCATCTTTTTCATTATATAAGCCATTGGCACTTCTAAAATCAGGGATATTAGAGGCAACGGAAAAGCCTGCCCCTGTCATTAAAACTATTCTTTTGGCGTTTTTGATTAAACGTTTAAGTATTTCTATTTTATCCATAACTACCTCATTAAATGTTTTCTTAGTAACTCTAAGGCCAATAATTCTCTTTTATGGACCATGCGATCACACTTATATTGATTATTATGTTTTAATACTTCCTCAAGTTCATCGATTTGATACCAAGATAAACCTTTAAATAAATCTTTTTCATAATCGTTTAAATTCAGATTATTGGCTTTATCATTAACCGTAACTACATAATAATATGCGTATGTCAACCTTTGGATAAGGCAAGCTTCATGAATAAAATAACCCAAAAAATTAATGTTAGTTACCTCATATCCAGTTTCCTCTTTAATCTCTCTTTTTACTGCCTCTTCCTTCGTTTCACCTGGTTCAATTCCGCCACCAGATGTTTCTAGATGATTACGTTTGCCAAACAAGTCTTCGCCTTGAATCTTTAACATTGCAATCTTATTATCTTTTTCAATGAAACAACGAACGGTATATCTTACATTATTAAACCCATGATAACTATATTCATCATCAGTTACATAAGTTAATTCTTTTAAATCTTCTATTTCTGCATAACTATCTAATACATATGGTTTTTGCACACTTAACATACTGGCAAAATTGGCATAGGCAACGGCTGCTTCTATTGTGTTTCCTTTAATTAGCATTGCAATTAAGGTACCCGTAAATTCATCGCCTGCCCCAGTAGTATCTAGAGCTTTAACATGATCGATTAAAGGCATTTTTAGTACGGATGTTTTAGTTACTAGTAAAGCTCCCTCTTTACCAATTGTTACGATGGTATTGGTAAAATAGTTATCTTTTATTATTTTTAATAATTTATCTACACTATTACCATCATAATTAAATATTTGCGATGCCTCATTAAAATTAGGGGTAATTAAATAGGCTTCTTTTAAGTATTTTAATCCCCATTCATGGTATGGAGCAGGGTTAATTATTAGTTTATTGTGATGCTTTTGTGAAAGTTTGACAATATGACTAGTTATATGTTCATCTAATTCAAACTGAATTAAAATATATTCATATTCATCAAATAAGTATTCATATCTATCGATATCATCAGTAGTAAGAAGTTTAGCCCCTTCTGGATATACTGAAACTTGATTATTACCTCGATTATCTGTTAAGATAGTCGCAAATGATGAATTAGCGTTATCTTTTACAATAATATAATCATCTATATTTAGATTTTGTAAATATGCTTTACTCTTCATCCCGATTTCATCATTACCAACGGTACCTAAAAATCCAACGTCAACCTTCATCTTCTTAATAGCAACCGCTTGATTAAATCCTTTTCCACCTAGTTCTTTGTGAATTTCATCTACCACAATCGTTTCACCAGGTTGATGGAAATGGTCCGTTTTCATGAATAATGAATCACCGACTAATCCAAAGACTAAAACTTTCTTTTTCATACTATCACCTTTTAATAGTATATCATAAAATGTAAAAAAAAGGATATTTTATGAATGTATAAATTACAATGCAAAAGAATAAAATAATAAACGGAGGTATTTATATGAGCAATAATTTTAATGTTACCAAAAAAGAAAGTTTTGATTGGCATCCTTGGTTTAATGACTTATGGGACTTTACATGGGATAATCATAATAAGAAATACCATGGATATTTAAAGACTGATATCAAGGAATTTGAAAATAACTATATTTTATATGTTGAGGTTCCTGGATATAATAAAGAAAATATCAATATCACTTTTGATGATGGATATTTAACAATAAGTGTAACAGCTGAAAATGGTTATAACGATAAATTAGAATATGTTCAAAAAGAAAGATATTTTGAGAACTATACTAGAACATATTATGTTGGGAATATTACTGAATCAGACATAAATGCAAGTTTAAATAATGGTGTATTAATGATTCTTATTCCAAAATCTAATGTTAAAACTTCTAAAGCTCACAAAATAACAATTAATTAAAATATAAAAGAACCTGAAAAACAGGTTCTTTTTTTACTATTTAATGTCGGCTTTTGGATCAAAACCAAGACGATGTAATGTTTCAACTACATATGATTCACGATATTCATCTTCTGGTTTACGATTATAATATGAATAGAAGAATTCTTCAACCGCTTTTTCATAAGGAATTTGAGCAAGACTTGCAATGATTCTTGAAGAACGGTCAATTAACTTCTTATTAGTAGGAAGAACTTGAACCATCCAGTTACCATAAACACGGCCCATCTTAGCCATCGTTCCTGTACTTAAAGCATTAAATGCAACTTTAACTAATAAGTGATATAAGATGTCAGTACATGTTCTTGGAAGTTCAACTGGAATTCTAATTTCATCTTTCGCAATCTTTTCAGCAGGAATTTGACCAAGACGTAGAACTACACCGCCACTATATTTAACTAATTCTTTCTTATACCAAGCCACAATCTCAGGGGTTGCGGAACCATTTACATCGATAAGGATTAGTTTAGCATTTGGATTTGAATATCTTGATGGGTCATCTTCATTACCAATAACATATTCTAATACTTCACTTCCACTTACTTTTGGAGGATTATTGATGATATCTTGGCTTGCTTTCATTTCAATATAATCTTCTTTAGTCCATTCAAGACCTTTGATAGGACGACGGAATACATGTTGCCATGCTACTTCATTTGGATAAAGAGGATCTTTAATATATGCCCAAGATACTTCACTTTCATGATCATTGAACTTTCTAAATGGAGGAAGAGTAAACGTTGGTTGACGTTCTGTTGTATCAGTCATAATATCAAGTAAATATTGATGAGTAATATAAGTAACAATACCTTTATTTTGGTATGTTTCACATTCATATTCAACCATTTTTGCAAGTCCTTTTAAAGCCTTACCACTTGATAATTGTTTATTTAATGAAACGAAAGCATCAGCATATTGTTCTAATTCTAGCATTTCACCACCAATAACTGATAGTTCTTCTTCAGTTAGGTTTTCTTTTAACCAACGGTTTGCGGCAACCTCTAGTGCTGCTCCTGCTGCAAGTAGTTCAACAGTTGTTACTTGCATACGAGTAGAACCAGAAACGGCCATATTACCTACAAATAGAGGAATCTTAACAATGTATTTACCATTGTCAATACCTTTAGCTTGGTTACTCTTATATTCATCTAGACATTCAAATACAGCACGTGCACGATCTAGATATTTTCTTAAGATTTTTTCAGGATTACAGAATAAATAATATGTTCTTACACCTAGTTCATATCCACGAACAGCAGAACCATTGATACTTGCGGAAAGTCCACATTCAGAAAGGGCTACTAAAACATCGCCAGGGCCCATTTCAGCTTCATCGACTTGTTTTGCACCAAAGGTCATGTAGTCTTCAAAGTTTTCAACTGAACGAACTAATGCTCTATCACCACCAGTAGTAAAACTACTTACTACTTCGGCCATTTCTAAAAATTCAAAACGATGAGCAGGAATTTTATCAACTAAACCTTGCCAGAAAGTTCTCCATGCACCATCCATTTGGATAGCCATTCTTCCTGAGGCACCTACACTTGAAAATACAACTTTCTTTCTTTCATCCATACATCTCTTAATATCATCAACAAATGCTTGGAATTCAGGAGTTTGAAATTGTTCTTTAGCTACTTTTGCAATGTACTTATCAGCATTTAAAATTGTCTTAACACCTGCTGCTGTATCTTTCGCAATAGTTGCACTTAGATTTTTAGTAATAGGATTTGATTGTTCTGTAGGAATAACTCCTAGATGAAATTGTGTTTCATTTTCTAAGAAGTCTTTTGTTGCTTCTTTGTAATTAGTAATTGTCTTGTAAATCACAATATTATCTCCTTTTTTTTATAATTATAGCAAAAATATTATAGCATATTTTATAAATTTATTCAAGCATATAGAATAATCGATTATTTTTTGTGGTGTAGTTTAGACATCATTTAGAATCTATAATCAGTATTATTATTTAGTTATTTATCAATAAAGTACAAAAAGCAAGCAATAGTAATTCATAATACTTTATGAAACTATTACTTGCTTATATTTTAAATAAATATACTATTTTTTAGTAAGACTGTCACCATTGATTGTATAGTTTTCACCATCATACACAAAGGTATAAACAACATTAATTGTATTGTTTTCTAGATTATAAACTATCACAATACTAAGTGGTTCTTGTGCTTCTGATTTACCTGAGGCATAAATTGTGTAGGTTTCGTAATCAAAAGTTACATCAGAGAAGACTTGTTCAACATATTTGATGGTACCATCTTTTTCAATGGTTAGTACATTATTATTATCTGAACCCATTCCACTCCAGTTTCCTGACCATTCTCCACAGATAACTTCTGGAATGATTTCTTTGATCTGTCCATCTGAAGATAGTTGTAGCGAAGTATTTTCAAATGATAATACTAGTGTATCGATATTAAAGGTATAAACAACGCCCAATACTTTAAATACGACAGTATTACTACCATCAAAGGTTGCAACAAAAGGATTACCTGCATAACTTCCATTCAAGTCTTGTCTTAAGTTTAAAACTACTGATACTTCATTTTGGTCAACCCCAATATATCTGCCAACGGCCGTACTTGGAAGAGTAGGAGGAACCATTGAACCTGTGTATCCATCCTTATACATACTGATTTCTCCAAGATAGCCAAATTTTGTACTATACATTAGTTGATCATCAAAGTAGAAACGCATCTCACAATGTTGGTACTTGTTATAATCACAAGTTATTCCCGTTTCTGTTTCAGTGATTTCTACCCAACTAGTTTGACCCCAGTTATATTTGTATTCATATTCATCGGTTGATTCATGATGATATAGATACATAAAGGTTGAATGTCCATAACCATCTATTAATAATTTATAGTATTTTTCTATTATTTCACCATCTACTTTATGGTCTTTGTACCAAACCCCTTGATATTTATCTGGTGTAATCAATTCAATTTGATTATTATTGGCTTGTGCAAGTTCATAATTAAATCCAATGAAATTATCATTTATTGTATATATGACAATCAATTGATCATAAACTTGATAAGTTCCTTCGATTTCACCATTTACATTACCAATACCATCTAAAGAAAGGGTTTTGTCATTATATGTATAGGTGCCTTCTTCACTTCCTACTTTTGCAAGAGAATAACCAATTTGAGTTGAATAATCTGATGTTTCATATCTAATGATATATGCTTCATTATTAATATAGATTCTAGCATAATCATCGAATGAGTTAATCTCAATAATTGCATCTTTTTGATATTCCGCATTTATAAATAAGTAAGAATGACTAGATGTTGCATATACGATATTTTCTATTCCATCTATCACCAAACCATAGATATTACCTTCAGAAGTTGGAATCAAGGCTACACCGCGTTTACCAGTACCAGAACCTCGGTTTAATAATCCATAAAAGAAATTACCACTTTCATCATATGTGAATTCACTAGCATATCCTTCAAGAATTAGTTTTATGGTTTTACCATTATTGAAAGCATAATATTGGAATTCAACATTACTATATTTAGAGATGTAGTTTCCGGTTCCATCTTCATTAAACTTTAAGGTATATTGAGTTTGAAGGACTGGATTGGATCCAGATACATACGCATAATCATATGAACCAATAAATGCATAATTTGAATAATCACGATTTAAGATTTTACTAAATTTTACTCCTATAAAAGAAGGAATAGAATCGTTTTTCGCAATAAAGTTTACCGTTAAAGTTAAATCTCCGTTATCAATAATAGTCATTTGCGTATAGTATGATGAGAGATTATCACCACTTACGATTAATTCATTACCTTCTTGGGTGTACGTTCCATTTATGTAATTACCATCTTTTAGTTTGGTTGATTGGAAAGATAGGCTTCCTTCACTACCAAAGGTAATAATATCGCCTTGTTCTGAGAAGTATTCCCCAAAAATAGATAAATTAGACTTATTAAAATCATAAGATACAGCTCCACTCATTCCCGCATCAACTATAAACTTCAAATTTCCATCGATTAATGTACCTGATACTTCTCCAATATTATTAAAAATTTCTAAGAAGATATATTTACCATTATATTTATATTTACCATTTACAGTTGAGGAGTTTATCCACTGTAGAGTGCCATCATTATTTAATACGACTAAACCTGCATCTTTGGTTTCATATAGAGTAGAGGTACCAGAATATACACCACTAATACTTGAGATATCATAAAACTCACCATAGATTTTTAAATCTTTTGTTACTGGCATAAAGGTACGATAAATTGATTCTGGTTGTAACATCCAATTATAAAAGATGTTTGATTCTTCATTTTCAAGTGGGGCAATACTACCAAGAATACTGTTTGCTTCTTTAGTAAAAGTATCCACCACTTGATCATTAACAACTAAACTAACGGTATACTCTTTATTTGTTTCACTCTTATTTGCAACATATAAAACACCATTTTCTTCTTGCCATACTGAATCATCCCAATCTAGTGATGATTTAGCAAATGCTAAATTAATGCTATCTGTAGTAGAGATACCAAATTCAGAGACTGTGTTTGAACCTCTGACGGTTGTATTATAATATGAGTTGACACATGCAAGACCAGCCGTATAGTAGATTTCATAATCATCTGTACTTCCGTATCCTACGATTCCACCGGCATATGATTTATATGTAGATGATGATGCTCTTGTTCCACGAACTACCGGTCCCGCAAAGAAACAATCTTTAATAACGGTATCACCTGACACCATACCAGCAAGACCACCAGTATATGAAACTTCAGTTGCGGTAGCATAAACTGTCGCATATGATCCCGAATCAAGAAGGGAGGTATTATCGCTTGATATGTAACCAATTAATCCACCAACATACTTTCCACCATAAACCTTACCTTCAGAAATACAGTTAATAACTGCAATTGCACCATTATAATTTGTGGTATAACCGAATAAACCTCCATTAAAACCACTATCAAGTGAACATTCTTCATCATCGACTTCACCAATAGTTGTTTCAACCTTAGTATGACAGTTTATTGTATATCCGTAATATGATTTATCATAGTCACTTACATCCCATTTTCCCGCAAGTCCACCAAGAAAGGCGGGATTATTTGTAAATACATAGGTGTTAATGGTTCCCGTAACTTCAATATTTGCGAATACAGTTAATGATGCATATCCAACGACACCACCCATAGAAACAGAACGGTTATTATCATCAGAACCAGATTCAACAGAGTAATTAATATTTTCTAACTTCAAATCATGGATATAAGCAGAATCGGTAATTCCGAATAAACCTCCATAATATTCACGATTTGTTTTCATATTAATATTGACTTGAAGATTACTGATAGTATAGCCACGACCATCAAGTTCTCCCATAAATCCATAGATTGTTTGTTCTTCGTCATCATTCTCAATTGATATTACTTTACCTGCAGGTGTATAATTAACCCCTGTCATATCAATATTATTAGCTAAAGCAAAATGAGCTTTATAATAATTTGGATCTTCTATTTCTTCATCGAGATGGTTTAAGCGATCAGAAAAACTAACTAAATCGGAAGAAGACATAATTAAGTAAGGATGTTCTTTAGTTCCATCTTCAATGATAGGTGTTATTTCTTCTTCAAAGGTGGCTTTAGCCGTTGTGTTTTCATTTATAACGTATCCTGCGCTAATTTTCAATGACCCTACATACCATCCTATAAACTTGTAGCCATCTTTGATAGGATCACTTGGGAAATCGCTACTTACTAAAACATATCCGTTTGTTACTTTTTTTTCGGAAATGATTGTTTCTTCTTGAACAAACTGAATTGTAAATTCTTTATTTTTATCTTTCTTACATCCTAGTGAAGTTGCACTAATAAATAAGGTAACTATTAATGTAAGTATAATTAAAATTTTATTTTTCATTGTTTTTCCTCCTACTCAACAACTTCAACTACATAGATTGTTTTATCATTTTGTTGATAAGCTGTAGCATTTTCCACATATTCGGTATAAACGTAATATTTTTCTACTTGGACGCCATTTTCAAGATAGTAAATTACATAATATTGTCCAAGTGATTCATATAAGTATTCTTCCATATAGGTTCCTGTTTCATCCGTTTCTGATACCTTGCAATCTACTTCTACATAATCTGAAGCATATGATAAACCAGAGAAAATGATTTTATCATTATTGCTACTTGTCCATTCGCCTCTTAACTCATCACTAATTGCAATGACACTTACTGGTGTAAAACTATAATCACATAAAGCAGCACAATATTCATCAAGGTAATAAACGTAATATAAGAAACTACCATTATAATAAAGAGCAATTGTTAATTTATCAATATAACTTATTTTAATTTCTGTATCTTTATCACTCATATGCATAGTTCCACTTGCAATGCCATTTATATCAAAGGATTGATTAAAGATTAAAGTGGAATCACTACTAATAGTGTAAGTCTTATTCATTAATATATGATATAGACCTAGTTCGTATGAATTAGATGTTTGAATATCTTCTAATTCATATTTATCACCAATTGTAATCGTGTAGATTAAAACATTTTGATCATATATACTTACCATATTATTGTTATATTGATACTTATATTCTTTAGTTGAATTAGCACTACTGATTTCAACTATTCCTAAATCTACATTTGATTTACCATTAAATTTAAAAATTAAATCATCTACTTGATAATCGTAGTCGTTTAAACCATCAGGATTTAAGTATTCTTTTGTATTGATTAGTAATTTACCATCACTGATAGATACTTGATAAGATTCATTTTTATATTCAAAAGTACCTATTCCCGTACTACGATTAAAGTAATAACGAACATTAGTTGTTGTATCATTTTCGGTTATTGAAACATAGCCTCTTACATCCCAATACTCACCTAAAGTATTAAGATAAACATAGATATCATAAGCTCCTAGTCCATTAAACTCAAAACTTAGTCCATCAGAACCATTCCAAGTTCCAAAGAATGGATCCATATAACTTACATTATAGTCATCTACAATCATCCCACTTGATGGTGTGTAGATAGCAAGTTGTAACATTTCAGAACCATCATTACCGATAGCAAGACCACCATATCCATACATTGTTGTTCCGTAGAATAAATTGATAAATACTTGTTCATTAGATTCACTTGTATTATTATAAGTAAAATCAAAGCCAAATGAGTCATAACCAAAACCAACACCATCTTTATTGATTCCTTCAAAGATTATCCAATAATCTAATGTCGTATCATACCATGTTCCAATATAGCTTCCCTTTTGACCAAATACTTTTTGATGATTTTCATATTCAAGAACTAAGAGATTATCTTCATTAAAGTATGCTTGATAGTTACTAAATGTTAGGATGTTATTTTCATCAATTACATAGTCATATGTTTGATTTTGATATGTTACTTTACCTTTTCCATCAAAACTAATTTCATCAGGATTTTTAAATTCTGATTCCCATGTTCCCATATACTCATCAAATTTAGTAAGAGAAAGAATCATTCCATTTGATGCTTCCATCATCGTTTTATCTGATGATATTTGAGCATTTATGGTTTCATTACCTATATTAATTCTAACTGAATGATCATTACATTCATAAATAAAGGATGAACCATTATCAATAACTCCTGTACCATCACTTAAGAAAGTATAAATTGAATTATCATTAGAATACCAGGTACCCATAGCAAGATTATGTTTATAAGCTATCATTTCAAGACCATCTTTTGGGAAAAAGTCATCATTGTAAATAACTAAAGTACCATTTTCAATAACAGCATAATAAT
Organism: Bacilli bacterium; assembly: GCA_051872775.1. Classification (GTDB taxonomy): domain Bacteria; phylum Bacillota_I; class Bacilli_A; order ML615J-28; family CAG-313; genus UMGS75. Next base: position 15,767 of record JBJEEE010000079.1, on the reverse strand, counting down.
CTACATCTAAATCGTAATTACCAATAAATGATGGATATTCAATATATGCAAAATAACCTTCTTTAATGGTTATTTTATTACCATCATAGACATACATATAGTTGGCGATAATAGCGTCATATGACATTACCATCTTTCCCATAGGTTCAAAAGTTAATTTAATTTCCGTATCATTTAATGAAAGATAGTAGTCTCCAACTACTTCAGTATAATCCGCAAAACCAACGTATATAGTTGTATTTTGAGTTACCATAAAACTTGATGGTACTCTGACTGTTCTTGCTTCATCTAAGAAGAAACCATAAGAGATTGTGCCATCATCCGCAACAAATGTATTCATTCCTGACCCATCATATACCCAATAGATTGGTAAGAAGCCTTGAATAGTTACTTCATCTACTTTTTGAGTTAACATTGTAGAATCATTACCTTCGTTTGTGACATCACGTCCAAAATCAAAGATTACTTTAAATTCAGTGGTTTCGCCTGTTTCTATTGTAGGGTTAATGGATTCATCCCAATCGGTTTGACTCCATTTAAGAAGTTTGACAATATCTTCATATTTGTGTAAATCATATTTTTCTTCGTTAACCGTAATGGTTCCGTCTACAGAATAGTACGAATCAACGATTACGATCATTTGATCATCCATATTGTTACTTCCCGCTAGATAAGATGCACCAACAATATTACCTTGTATATACTCGTTAGTATTGGGATTAGATGAAGTAAGTTTTGAAGTAGAAAATGAATATGAAATAGCCGTTTCATTTTCTGCCGTTCCAGCGATACCACCAGCTGCGGTATCACGTGTATCACTTAGTGCTTCAACTAAACCTTCACTATAACTATTAGCAACGGCTGAGAACTTGCATAAAGTACCTACTATACCTCCTGATGATAAAGAAGCACCTGTAATACTTCCCTTAAATACACTATTGTAAATAAAAGCAGGTACCGACTCATCAGAACCAAGGATAAGTCCAACTAGACCTCCCGTACTTGTTACTTCTGTTTTACCAGATGAGTTAATTAAAGCATTCGAAGTCGCATAACATAGAACTGATGAATATGTAGTTGAATAACTTTGCATATATCCAACGATTCCACCCACATATACTTCGGCGGCAGCTTGTAGTTCATTATTGACTGTAATAGAACCATTAAAATGACAATTCATAATATCAGATGCAATATTATATGCTACAATTCCACCAACTAAGTTGTAGGATGAACTTGTAGGTGTTACTACTAAGTCATTGTTAACTGTGAGATTGGTTATTTCTGCTGTAACAAGATAACCAAATAAACCATACATTCCTTCTTCTTCATTTAAGGTAAAATTAGCAATAGTATGGTTTTGACCATCAAACTTACCACTGAAATGATTATAATTTAGTTTCGTACCAATCACATCAATAGCATATCCATTAAAGTCTATATCGTTATCTAGAACAACATATGCTTCATTATATCTAGTATCGGTTAAAGAATTAACACCATCAATGAAAGCCTTAAATTGACTTGCATTAGCAATATGATATGGTGAATCTTCCGTACCATGACCTTTAATCTTATCACTTTGTTTTACTAGTCCATCAGTATATACATTCATGGAAGTTACGTCTTCCGCAGTAAAGTTGTAGTAGCCATCTTCATCTGGTTCTATTATTTTATTATCCACAATAACTTCCAAATCACCTTCATAATATGGAGATGTAACAACTTTAAACTTAATTAATGTTCCTACTTCAACCGTTCTTGGAACGCTACCATCAAAGGAATAATATGATGATTCATCTTCACTCCATATAATGCGTGTTGTTTTTTTCTTTGTAACTTCTTCATATTTAGCAATTAATGTAATATGATTCGTAACTGGAGATGAAAAATCATATTCTTCATCGTTCAATGTCCAATATAAGAAATTATAACCTTCTTTAACTGGATCATTTGATGGTTTTTCAACAAGTTTATTTGCTTCAACTCTAACCATACTGGTTTGTTTACCATTATTTTCGTCAAAGGTTACATAATAATAAACCGGATTTTCTGTTTCAACCGGATTTTTCTTCTTACATCCAATCATGAACAAAGAACCTAAAATGCTTATTATTATTAATAACTTAACCAAGTACTTTCTTTTCATTTTAATCCTCCTTCATTTGTGTTTTAATCCACATAAAAATTAAGGGGTATTATACCCCTCAATTTAAACTTATATTATTATCTTGTTAATTTGTATGATGGTCCATCTTCGTAACCACTATCATATGTCCAGTTAGCAGTTAATTGATTAGTTGATGGATCACCAACAAGTGTATATGTACCATCTGAATATTCAAATGTCAATGTATTACCAGAAATCGTATAGGTGATTGCTTGATCGCCAAATGTTCCTGTACCATCGCCATTAAATACGATAGTTACAGTTGATCCATACAATGTACCTGTCCAAGTACCTTGATATGCATCACCACTTGCTTCTTCACTTTGTTTTGTAACCACAAAACTTGCAAGCCATTCATAATCATATGTAAATTGAGCTGTAAGTTTACCAGTAGAAGGATCTCCTGTTAATGTGTAGTCTTCCCAGTTATAAGTAAAACTTAATACGTTACCAGAAATTGTATAAGTAATAGCATTTCCATAAAGTGTTCCAGTTCCATCACCATTGATAACATAAGTCATTGTATTACCATAGCTGTTTGTACCAACCCATGTACCTGCAAATGCATCAAGTGTTTGTGCAACGTATGGTGCATATTCTGCACTTTGATATGTTGATTCTGGACCTTCTCCATATTCATCCCAAGTATTTAAATATGCTTCAACAAATAAGTTGCCATTTTCTTTCTTGTAGATTGTATAAACATCAGTAAACTCAGCTTGTACACCATAAATACTTTCATCTGTATGTTTGATTCCGAATGTTGCTTTAGAACCATTGTAGTTATATGTTAAAGTATATTCTACACCTGCATAAACGATTTTACCAGTTGAAACAATCACTTCACCAGCATCACCATAAACACCATTCATTTCTTCTCTTACATCAACTAAAGTAGCACCTTCAAGTAAGTATACTTTACCATCTTTTGCAAGTACTTGTCCATTTTCTTCAAAAGTCCATGTACCATTAGCATAGTAATTACAATTAGAAATTGTTACAGAAGTGCTTGTTAGTTTATAAACACCTTTATATTCGTAAGTTGAATAATAAAGTGTTGCGCCACCAAAGCCATCAAGAACTAATGTATACTTAGTATTATCATTATAAACATAAACACCAGTATTTACAGAATCTTTAGTAAGTTCTTCATAAGTCTTAGTTTCACTATTTACTTTATATCCATGACCATCTGCTACAATAACATTAGCTCCATTAATAGTATAAGCTGCTTCTTTGCCATTTACCGTTGCTGTTCCAAATCCATCAAGAACAAGAGTGTTTTCACCGTATGTGTAACTACCTTGTTCACTACCTGCAGCTACATATGATGTTGTACCAGTTACTTGTAAAACAAGTTCTTTTTCAGCATAACTTACAGTTAAGATTTGACCAACTTCACGAACACCTTCATATGTTGCATAATATGATTTACCACTATCACTAACGATTACAACTTCTGATTCAGCTACAGTAAAGAAGTAAACAGTTGGATTTGAAGATTGATATAAATAAGCAAATGCTTCTGAATTCTTTACATAGATTTTACCATTTATTTGAAGATTACCAAATTCATCAAATACTACAGCAACACTCTTACTATAAGATGAAGATGATGTAGAATAATTAATTACAGTTCCTTCTTCAGATGTAACTACGATACCTTTAGTTGTTTGACCACCTTCATATCTAGTTACATATCCACCTTCGATGATGTCGATATAAGATGAATTATCTGCACGATATGTTCCTTCATAACCAGTTTCAACCGCACGTGTTAGTTCAACTACTTCTTCAGTCATTTCTTCATAAATGTCATCCCAATAATAATGAACATAGTTAAGACCGGTTGCGGTAACAACAAAGGAATGTTTATTAATATATAATGATGAGGCATCATATTCTAGAGCACCTGTTTCAGGATTAAATGCAAATACTTTACCATTTGAACCATAGATACCATTTGTAACTGTACTTTCACTGATTACAAACCATGTACCATCACTATTACCCCATACACCTTCAAATGAACTTGCGGTAACAAATAATGCTTCAAAAGTAGTATCAGCAGTAATTTCTAATCCTTCAGATGCAAAGACACCATCAGATACCCATCCTGCAAAATAAGCGCCTTCTTGAACTGGAGCTTCAACTCCTTCAAGACTTAAAGTTTCACCTACAGGAACTAAAACTTCTTGTTCACCAAATGTAACAACATAATCAGTTCTTTCAAAACTTGCATAGTATGTTGCACTTGCATAAACTTTAGCTTCTTCATTAAATTGACCTTTTTCATTAAACCATCCAACAAATTCATATGCTTTCTTTACTGGATCAGCTGGAACTGAAGCAATGTCAATTTTTTCTCCTTCTTGAACTTCAACCGTTTTTACAGTAACTTCATCACAAACAAAAGTTAAAGTATATACTTCAGGTTGTTCTTCAAATTTAGCAACATATCTAATGTTATCATTAACTACTTCATTTGGATCAAATAAAGTAGATCCATTATACCATCCAACAAAATCATAGCCTTCTTTTTCAGGATTTGCTGGTACTTGTTCAGCAGGGAAAGTTGCACCTTTTGCGACAACTACGCTAGCTACTACTTCTCCTTCTGATTCGAATGTTACTTTATAGTTAACTGCATCATAACATCCGACAAAAGCAAACAATAAACCAAAGAAAACGACAAGGCTAAATAAAGATTTAATTATTTTTGAACTCTTCATATCTTTTCCTCTTCTTTCTTTTATTTTTTATTATTATAATAGTAAATATAATCGCTATATTTAATACTATATTATTATATAATAATTAAAAATAATGAGTCTAAAATTTGCCTATAATAACGCTTTCATTATATATTTTTACTTTTTATTTTTTTAACAATTATTATTATTTTTCAGCAAAAAATTAACATCAATAGTACATTTTATAATATTTGATTTATCGATTATTTCCAATATAAAAAGTGATATCATTATAAATTATAACGATATCACGAGTTTGTTAATTTTTGATTACACTCCATTTATCATATAATAAATCTAAAGAGTAGGCTGCATTTGCAGGTGAAGTTGAAGGAAGTAAAATAGCATCTTGATGATAGATAGGATATAAATATTTATAATATAGATTAAATGCCGTTTTGCCATTAACATAAATTTTTTTGATATTGGCTTGTTCTAGTATGATGGTTAGGTCAACCGGAACAATGTTTTTTATCGTACTATCACTTGAACCGCAGATATCACATGATTGAACGACATCCCATAAGGCAATGTTATGATTTAACAAAAAAGACTTCTTTGAACTTATATCATTTGGGATTTCTTCATCATAGATTTTAGATAAAACCATCCAAAATCGGTTTTTGGGATTACCATAGTAAAATGAAACTTCACGTGATAAGACCGATGGAAAGCTTCCTAAAATGAGTATTTCCGAATTGCTATCATATACAGGATTTAGTTCATGTATTTGATGGGTTGTTTTATTTTTCATTATTTCTTTTCTTAAATTCCTCATCAATAATTTTAACAACATCTTCCATCATAATGTGAGGGATTTCATCTTTAATATTATCATGTAAGATTAAGTTTTCACCAACTAAATAACAAGTGATGCCTGCTAGTTTTGCGCAAAGATAGTCTTCTTGATCGTTATTACCAAATAGAATTACTTCATTTGGTAAAAGATTAAACTTATCTAAAACATCTTTGAAGTATTTAGGGTTAGGTTTACAATGATAGCTATTTTCATATGTCGTAATATAGTCGAAATCTTCAGGTACTAAATTAATAAAATCAAGTCTTGTTTTCACCCCATTATAGGGAAAAATCGGATTAGTTGTAAGGATTACCTTTCCTACTAGCTTTTTAGCATATGTTATGATATCTTTTGCGAAAGGATTTGTACCACATGAATCTTTCGCAAGGTAAAACTCTTTTATATAAAATTCATCAAATACTTCCTTATTTTGAAGAGCATTTTCATCATAGTTCTTCAAGAAACATTCCCAAAATACTTCTTCATTGGTTTTACCACTATCGTTTTGATACATTAGTTTTGTACCTTCCCAGATACAGTTAATCAACTTATTTGGTTCGTATCCTAAAGGCTTAACTTTTTCACATAATAATTTAAAATATAATTTAGTAAACTTATCTTCATCCATTGGAAGAAGGGTACCATCTAGATCAAAAAATACAGCTTTTAACATTTATTTCTCCTCTTTATCTATATGTTACTATTATAACAAAAAATGTAATTTAATCAATCAATTAGTAATCTAATTTTATACTTTCTTACTTAATTCTTAATCTGTTTAATTCATAAATAATATAAAATCCCGAGAATTCTAAAGTATGACTTTATTTTTATCGGGATTACTACTTGTACTTATTTTTCCTTGACCATTATCGAATGTAATGTAATTTGTCCTAAGTATATGTATTTTTTATTTTACTAAAAATCAATACATTTTTTACAACTATTATTCATCTATTTCGGAAAATATTTCGTTTAATTCATGGAATATCTCTAAAGCAACTTTAAAGTCTTATTTATTATCAGTATAAAGTAAATCTTTATGAAGCGTCTCATAACGTTCTTCAACTATCTTCTCAATGCAAGTTCCCTTAGTCATAATTTTTTATATATTTTTAATGTTTTTTTCACAAATATTATCAGAAAGTTCCATACCTAAAAAAGGTCAAGTCAATATCCTCAGAAAACCTTTCTATTGAGCCTGGATAACACTTGCTGAGTGATGTTCCACCTTTAAATACACATTTTTCAGCATATGTACTATTTCCAAGTTTTTCAAGTAATAGAACTATATAATAGTCACGTTTTACTGCAGACTCTGGAATATGCATTTCTTTAGCCACAATTGCAGTTAAATCATTAAACACTTCTTGTTGTTCGTGCAATTTCATAAATATCCTCCATTTTAGGATGTTTATATTCAGATAAACTAGATAGATATAAATCTAAGTTATTGGGTTTTCCATAATAATTTAAAATTTCTCGAAGAAAAGCTATCGTTGATTTTTTATAATTGATTGTTGATATAACTTTATTAAATACTTCTTCATTATATTGTTCTGACAATTTTTTTGTAAATATTAGAAAAGCGTTATAATTTAAATCTTGTATATTATAATAGTTTTGTAAAACTTCCATACCATTAATCAAATTTATTACATCACTAGTAAAATCTATTTGTACTTTATGAATAATAATATTTCGTATTTTTTTTGTAAAATTATATAGTGTAGATGACATAATCTCGATGTTTTTAGAAATCTGGGTTGTCAAATTTAATGAATTATAAAGCGAGTATCCAATTATAGTTCCTCTACCATTATTTATAAATGAAGAAACTATTTCATTTTCAGAAGGTGGAACAATGCCATACTTGCTTACTTTAGGTAGATGATATGTACCTTTTGCAATTTTCACAAGTTTTCCAGACTTACACATTCTTTCAAGGGTCTTATAGAAGGCGACTTGACTTATTTTATTATTTAATTTTGTCTTATATAAATTGCTTGCGAATATTAATTCATTTTCTTTATAATGTGCAAGTTCATTACTTATAATAACACTACTTTGCATAGTTCAGTCCTCCTTACAAAATTAGAATATTTTATCACTATTATTATATTCTTTTTTTTAAACATTTGTCAAGTAAATTTTATTTTTACTTGACATTAATTGATATTATTATATTTCTATTACTACTAGTATATACTTCTAAAATTAGATTATTGAAAAAATCCATATATAATGGAAATCATAATAATTAAACATTAAATTATAATTAAAAAGTACCAAATTCATATTGATTTTTGGTACTTTTATTAATAGTTTGTTGTGAAGCAAATTTAAATATATTAGTTTAATAATTTATTATATGTGTTGCAATGATTAAATTATTTTATCCGTACTTGTTATTTTTATATGTTAATTTTCATATTTTTTTAACTCTTTTTTCAAAAATACTTTTTCCTCTATTAAACTAACAACTAGACTTGATGCCATACCAAATCCAAACATAAGAATGATAGTATTCATTGTAAAAGTAATATTATTTGTCTTAAAAAGAATATACCATATACCATAATATATAAAATTAATAATACATGTACTTATAAAGTTATATTTTGTTTTTCCTAGTCCAATGAAGATGTTATCTGGTATTTGTTGAAAGCCGTAACAAATATAAAATGGAAAGAGCATAATTACAATATTAAAAACTTGTTTATAGTTTTCAAGTTTTTCTACATATTTAAAGAATGGCGTCCATAATGGAATGGTGATACACCATAATATTACAACAAATGTGATAATTAAATAATAATTGGTTTGTATTAGATTATTGTATCCATCTTTACAATCTTTACGTATAACTTCAGTGATTGCGAAAATAGGAATTAACATCCATCCCCAAATGAAATTATTAGCAATCCAATAGTTTCCTTGTTCGGCAACCATATTGACCATTTTACAAATCATTAATGCATATACAATATTAGCTATGAATTGTTGGACACCTGAAAATACTCCCACTTTAGCCCAATCTTTAAATACTATAAGATCTAATTTAGAAAATTTTGATACTTTTAAAGTATGTTCTTTTATTAGAATTATTATTCCAACTATAGCAAGCATTAGATTTATAACGATATTACCTATTGCTACGCCTATTACTCCAAAATGCGGGATGATTAAAAAATCACAAACAATTGTTAAAACAGATTTTACTGCTAAAAAAATGTAAATATTTATAGATTTGCCTATTACTACAAAAACAACATTAATAAAACTTACAATAATTCCAATCATGAAAGCAATCGTCGTAATTGATAGATAAGAATTAACTAATGACAAGTTAATTTCATTTGAATTCATAAATTTAATTAAATTTGCTGCATAAATAAGTACAAATATAGAAAATAAACTATATAGTAAAAAAGTAATCAATCCGGTTTTAAACACATATGAACTAAATTCCTCTTTATTCTTATTCAATATTTTACTTAATACCGAATATAAAGGTATAATCAAAAATGCACATATTGTTTCATTTATAAGATCAAACCACTCAATTTGGCCGATTACATCAATATCCGTAGTTGAAACGTTAGTTGAGATTATCGCCGTTTCAATTGTTTGAATAATGGCGGGGACAAGCGATAATAAACATAAAGCAATAAATAACTTCCAATCAAATTGTTTTAATTTTTTTATTAATTGATTCATATTTCCTCCTTACTATTTCATAAATACAAATATTATTCCTGCATTCCCAAAATCAGGATCATTTTTAATTATATTATAATATTTTATTTTATCATCATAATATATTGACATTTTATCCAAAAGATTATATTTGATATCTCCTGGTAGAAAGCCTTTGATTTTATCTTCTTTTTTTAGCTTTATTAGTACTTTTATCATCATTTGTTTAGATACGCATTTTCCTGAGGTTGAGCCATATCCAGTAAGTACTTTAAAATTTGTTTTTTCTTTTTCAATGATCATACGTAATTCTTTCCCGATGCTTATTGCATTAATTTCACCATGAAACTGATCGTAGATTTTCAATTTATCACTCCTTTACTTAATTAGTTCATCTAATTCGTTTTTATATAACTCAACAAAAATCATTGACCATTTAATTTCTTGATAAATATTGTTATAATCATCATTTTTATCAATGGTGGTTATCTTTTTATTTAAGAATTCCATTAATTTTGATGATAGTATTACATTGTTTTTATAAAAATCACTTTTAATCAAGATTGACTTTATGTATTCTAACACCTTATTATTATTACGATATAAATCTCTTATTCCTGAGTAATTATAAATGTCTACCATAACACTATCGATGTTAGTAACTTTATCATCCTTATTGTATAGTTTATTTTCTAATAAATCAATATTTTCTTTTATTAAACGTTTAGTTTGTGACGATAATTGTTTATTATTTTCTTGAGGATAAAAAACATATGTATATAAAATATGTGTTAATGAAGATCTAATAAATCCATCTTCATATATTCTTGTATTTTTTATTTCATTACAATTACTCAATAAATCTTCAATCACTTCTTTATTAAGCACTAATCCCTTTTTTAAAATCATATCTACTTTTTCTTGGTATTTATCATAGTTATCTAGAGCATATTTAAATATTGCATTGATTAGAGGATTAACAAAGATAAACTCTGTATCGTTTGTTATAACTTTTTTGTTTTCACAATTATTTTTGATTGGATATTTTTTACAGTTTAAAACCGTGTTTAAGATATCTTTTGAATCAAGCATTAACTTTAAAAAATTATCTTGGAAATATTGACAATGATCATTATAATAAAATAATAATGAATAATAATCAAAGATATTTTGATATAGGTCTAATTCTCTAGATTCAATTAACATTTTAGCAATTAAATATACTTTATTGCCACTACAACTAAATAAGAAGTTTTCACTTTTTGTTTGAGGATCTATGATTTTAAATAGTTCTCTTAAGGGATCATATTTTAACTGATATTTATCATAAAAAAATCTAATCCCTTCTATGGCATCATATTTAATAATGCAATCCATAAGGGTTTGACCATACTCATTTACATTATCGATAATTGAACGTCCATCAACACTAGTTTCTTTAGATAACTTTTCAAATTCTTCATATTTGTTTGTAAAAGCTACATATTCAAATCCTTTACGAAATGATTTTGGCACTTCAACATTTACACCTTTTTCTATATATAGAATAGAAGTTTTCAATACTTCTTCCATAGCAAGAATATACTCATATGGAAATTTTCTTTCTCCTGACAGCATTTTAGAAAAGTTACCTTTACATCTTTCAACATTGTCTAGACTAACTTCTAACCCAATATTTTCAATGATTTTCATTAACAATATTTTATCATTGTCAATACCATTTTTTTTCATTAATTCTTTGATTCGTTCCTTTTTATTCATTTCTTCACCTCTTCCTTGCGAATATATTATATCAAATAACAACACTACTGTCAATAATAAAGTTGTCATTTACTAAACAACGTGTTGTCAATTATTGTGATGTATAATTTTATAATAATTAAACATTTTGACAACTTTTACTAAATAAAAAAATGCTCACTTATTAAGTGAACATTTTTATGAATCGTTTTAGATTAAACTTATTGGACAATACCAACAATTTTTATTATATGGAATTAATTCATCAGATAACATATAATTAGTCCTGGCATTACGTTTAAACTAAACTTTTGTAATACATCAAAATTTTTATCAGGATGATTTGGTATCTTGTTTTTCTTTATTTCAATTGGATACAAATCATTTACATCAACAATTAATAAATCAATTTCTTTTTTATCAATATCTCTATAATATATACAATTTTTTATAAAATTATTATTGTAATTAGGTTATTTAGTTTATTTGATATATTAGTCATATTAGTTTAACCATTAAAGTTAGTCATTATATTTTATACTATTTCTATTATACATTTTTTTATATAATAATAAGGTAGCCGAATAGGCTACCTTGTGTTGTTAAAAAATATCACATTACTGTTTATTTAGTATTTATTTGAGATACTCTATTATTATTGATACAATAGATTATAACCTATTTACTGTCATATAACATTACATCATATATTCAGCTTGTTTTATAACCGTTTGTATCGCATCTTCAGTATATTCTGGTGGATAATTATATTTTCTTAAAAGTCGTTTTATTTCTCTTCGCATTTTTGCTTGAGTAGCTTTCTTCTTTGACCAATCTGTAGTTGAATATTCTTCGACAACTTCTTTCAATTCGTGGGCTATACACTTTAACGTCTCATCTGTCAATAGTTCATACGCACTCTTATTACCTGCTAATGCATCATAGAAGGCACGTTCTCTACCTGACAATCCTAAATCATTTGCATGATCTTCGTCTGATACTACCTCCTGTGCAAAATCAATAATCTTGATGATTGTATCAGTTGTGTCAAAATCACCTTCACGATTGTGATATTTTTCTAGGATTCTTCTTAATCGCTCACTATATTGTTGTGCTTTATATAGATTAGTTTTTCTACTTTCAGCAATAACTTGCTTTAATAAGTTTTCAATTATCTTTAAGAAAACATGAGGAGGATTAGCTTTCTTTAATTCTTCTATTTTTTCAGGTCTTAATAAATCAACAAGCGTGGTTTGATCAGATGTACCAACTTTTGTTAATACCTTTACCTCGTCCCCTTTAATTGCGTCAGCAACTAATTTTTCAATTTCATCATTTATATTACCTATACCAATTGGACCAATACCTATTTCTAGTTTTAAAATATAGTTTCTTACCGATAAATAGTATTGTACTATTGAATGTTGTTCTTTATCAAGTATACCTGCCGACACAATATATGCATGTTTCAAATCAAGAGATAGTTTTAAAAATTCTTTTTTACGATTATCACTTTCTAGAATAAAAGCCGCACCTTGTTGTATTACTTCAAATCTTTCTTTAGAAATAGGGGAGTTAAATTTATCTTTATCAATTTTATAAAACCATTCATTAAAAATAGATAATTTTTCTTTTAAAATAGTTAATGCAACTTCCTGTACATCTTTTAAATTAAATTCATGATCACGCGCAGTATATGTGCTAAGTGCTTCTTCAAGTGCTTTTGCAAGACCGATATAATCGACTATCAATCCTGATTCCTTACCAGGATAAACTCTATTTACCCTCGCAATTGCTTGCATTAAATTATGTGCCTTCATCTTCTTAAAAACATACATTACATCCAAATCAGGAACATCAAATCCAGTAAGCCACATATCTACTACAATAGCAATTTTTATTTTACTATTTTCAGATTTAAATTCTGATGCCGCTTTTTGTCTATCTATTTTACTCTTAAACAAATCACGCATTTCTTTTGTATCTTTATTACTTTCAGTAACTATGGCAACTAAGATATCTTGGTAACTTGGTCTTAGTTCAATGATTTTATTATATAGTTTTGCAGCTGCAATTCTTGTAGGCATTACAATCATTGCTTTGCCATTTAAAAAAGATTTTCTTTGCTCATAATGAATAACAATATCTTGTGCAAGCATTGAAATTAAGTCATCATCTTCGAGTATGACTTTAATATTGCTCATTTTCTTTTTCGATTCTTCTATTATTGTGTCACTAACACCTTTATTCTCTAGTTCATTATAGTAATCATCAATTTTTCTTAATAGTGACTGATCGGTCCATACTTTTGCAAGTCTACCTTCATAGAATATTCTTACTGTTGCACCATCAATTACTGACTGAGTCATATCATATGTATCAATAATATCACCATAAATATCAGTTGTTGATTTATCTGCAGTAGTTACGGGAGTACCCGTAAATCCTATGAATGTTGCGTTTGGTAACGAATCTCTGATATACTTTTCTGTTCCATATTTTGATATAAATTCTAATTCTTTTGTCTCTTCATTTTCTTGATATGATATTTTTTCATATAGACCATAGTGACCACGATGTGCCTCATCTGCCATTACTATTATATTGCTTCTATCATTAATTTGAATTTCATCTTTTTCAAACTTTTGTATTGTTGAGAATATTACTCCGCCTTGTTTAATTGTTTTTAGTTTTTCTAATAAGTCTTTTCTTGAATTTACTTTAATTGGAGTACATCTTAAGTATTCACTTGCACTAGAAAAAGTATTAAACAATTGCTCGTCTAAATCATTCCTATCGGTTAATACAATTATTGTGGGATTACCTAAAGATTTATCAGTTATTAATCTATGAGCTAACATTACCATAGTGAAACTTTTGCCACTTCCTTGCGTATGCCAAAGTAAGCCAGCCTTACCATCACCATGTGGTTTTAAAGCATTTTTTACTTTTTCAACCGATTTACATACTCCAAAATATTGATGATATTGACTCATTATTTTAATATTTTTACTTTTATCTTTGTTAATAAAGAAAATGTTATTTTTAATAACATCTATTAATCTTCTAGGTTCTAATAGCCCATTAACTAATACATTAAGTTTAAAGGCATAGTTATCCTTAAATCCTAATTCGCCATTTACACTTTTCCACTCATTATATCTATCAATCTTAGATGTAAGAACACCTACTTTTGAGTTTACTCCATCACTAATAATATTAAAGGCGTTATAATTAAATAATGAGGGAATATCATATCTATAACCACTACTTTCCGTATTTCCACCCAATTGATCATAAGCATCTTCTAGTAGTTTCCCTTCAAACCCTTGAAATGATTTTAATTCCATAACTATTAAAGGTAAGCCATTAATAAAAATAATCACATCTGGAATACGCGTACTTCTACTTGAAAATTCTTTAAACTTTATTTGATTACCTACTTCAAACTTATTATTATCTATGTTTTCAAAATCAATAAGTTTAATCAAAGGATTAACATCACTTTCATAATCTTCTATAGTTATACCATTAACTAAATATTGATGAAAAATCTTATTACGTTCAAATAAAGACGGATGATCGATATTCTTAATAGTTCGAATTGCTTCTTCCAATATCTTATTTTTTACGCCTTTATTGATAAGAACTAACTGTTGTAATAAAGTATCCTCATTAATGAAGTCGCTAAGTTGTCTTTCAACTATCCAATTACTATTATCATCTAAATATGAGTATCCCTTATCTACTAATAAATCGATTATTGTTTTCTCTATATCACTTTCATAAAACATAGTCATCACCAGTTCCTTTAGTAAAATTATATCATATTATACTATAAAATTCAATTTTTCAACATATTTTGCGCAAAAATTACGTTACTTTATTAACACTATAGGAACAATTGATGATAAGATAGAAAATAACGAGAAATTAATTAATAAAATCGAAGAGTTTCTATTACTAAATTTTATAAAATTAGATAAATGTGAAGGATTATTATTCTCTGATATATTTAATTGCTTTAATGGTGGGACTTTTAAGAGTTCTGATTATGTGGAAAAATCAGAATATAAATTAATAACTATTAAAAATATCGATGGTAATGGATTTAATACCGACAATGCAACATACATTCCAAAAATGAATAAATATGAAAAATATAAATTAAAAATCGGTGATATACTACTAACAATGACTGGTGCATATTTAGGTAGATCTGGAATTGTTGATGAAGAAAATTGTTATTTAAATCAACGAGTTTTAAAGATTTATGGTATATCAAAATCATTCCTATATTGTTTTCTAAAATACAATCAAAATGAAATATTTAATTTAGGAAAAGGGAGTGCACAACCTAACTTAAGTTTATCTGATTTAAATTGTTTCCCTATAAACTATGATATAAATGATATTAATTCTTTTTGTGAAAACGATAAATATATTGATTTGATAATTAATTTAAAGATGGAAACTAGAAAATTAAAAACATTAAAAGCACAATTTTTAACTAAATTCTTTAATTAGTAATTTCTTATAGTTGAATTAAACTTAACATTATCGGAAGTATTGATGATTTGATTGAGTCGAATAATAAACTAGTTTT
>JBJEEE010000078.1:0-2038 GCA_051872775.1 Bacilli bacterium | reverse complement strand
CATCTACAGGATCGGAACCTGTCACCTTATCCATTAGGCCATAAGCGTAAATTGTATTATATTTATTTTATCATAAATAAATAAAAAATTCAACATATAGGATAATTTAATATATAATGTCAAAATTTATAGGAAATAATCATCAAGCTATTTTTTCTTATTAAGAGAAGTTTAAAAGTTCATATTTAAAAACCTTGTAAAAAAATAGAAAATGTGGTATAATAAGTTACGATAAATCAAAGAGAGGTTTATAGAAAGAGGTGTAGAATGAGCATCAAGCAACAGGTTGATTTAGTAAGAAAGTCACTTGAGAATTATCCGAATGTACGGGTTGTTGCGGCGGTCAAGTATTTTGATGTTGATAAGACCAGAGAAATTTTTGAGGCAGGAATAACTGATATCGGGGAAACACGCAAAGATAGTTTTATATTAAAATATGAAGCTTTAAAAGACCTAAATATTACATGGCATTATTTTGGTGCGATTAAGATACCTCCAAAACTAAACTCATCTTTTATTGATGCCATTGATTATCTTCATTCACTTGATTCGATTGATCTTGCCAATGCGATTAATAAAACACGTAAACGTAAAGAACCATTAAAGTGTTTTATTCAAGTAAATGTATCTGATAACAATAATAAGTCTGGCTTAAATGAAGCCAAAGTAATTCCTTTTGTAAAAAGTTTAGAAAAATACAAGAAAATTGAAGTAGTGGGACTAATGACAGTTGCAAAGTATACTTATGATGATGAACTATTGATTAGTTATTACGAAACGATGAAAGAGTTACAACAAGAGATTCAAAGTCTAAATCTTAGCTATGCTCCATGTACCGAATTGTCAATGGGTATGACTGCCGATTATGAACTTGCGGTAAAACATGGCGCAACCATGGTTAGACTTGGCACAATATTTAGTAAATAGGAGTTGACTATGTTTAAAAAGAAAAATAAAGAACAAGCCCTTGGAACATCATTTGATCGTTTATTAAACTATAATTATACTCCATCAAAGTCGATTGATGAACAATTTATTGAACTTGCGGAAGTTTTAATGGAGAATCGTCCCATTGCCATTAATTTTGAAGAAATATCACCTACTACTGAGGTTGATCGTGCCGTCGCTTTTTTATCTGGTGTAGTTTATGCCTTAAATGGTGAAGTTCATCGCCTTGGTCCTAAAACATTTTTATTTGCAAGTGATGTAGCCTTGAAAGATGGCACAATTAGATATTACATAAGTGATGTAGGAAAATGATAAATCCAATTGAATATCTTCGAAAACTAGAAAAGCAAGATTATGTTTTAACTAAATTTTTAGATACACAAGAAGCCTCAGAATTACGTAAATTGGATAGTCCTACTTTACACATATGGTGGAACGGTGGATATGAAGATGCAGAGCGTACAAGAGGATTAATAACCAAAACTAGTGTTGATGATAGTTCAATGTTTGATTTCGAAATAGCAATCTTAAAGATTCAACCTCACAAAAGTAATCGTATCATTACCCATCGACATGTTTTAGGTACTATTCTTAGTTTTGGTATTAAACGTGAAATGATTGGTGATATCGTTTTTAATAATGAAGGCATTATTTATGTTTTTGTAGATAGAGTTATGGAAAACTATATTATCAGTAATTTAACAAGTATTAATAATGTTTTAGTTAAAGTATCTTCGATAAATAATGATGAGTTAGCTATTGTAAATGAGCATAACGAAAAAACAATAAATGTGGCAAGTCTTAGGTTAGATGGAATATTGTCACATACAATGAATATTAGTAGAACAAGTGCTGAAAAATTAATTGAAATGGGCAATGTACAAATTAATCATATTGAATGTTTAAGCCCAAGTAAAAAACTAAATGAAAATGATTTAATAAGTATTAGACATTTTGGTAGAATTACCATTTTAGGTGTGGTTAATACAACTAAAAAAGATCGTTTAGTACTTAAAGTTGATATTAAACATTAGGAGAAAACAAAATGAATAATGAAAATAGAGATTATAAAGATACCCTTTTAATGATG
>JBJEEE010000077.1:0-2054 GCA_051872775.1 Bacilli bacterium | reverse complement strand
ATGAGATTACGGTTTTAAACAATAAAGTTGCTTCCGCAATTCAGTTTAAAGTCATTCTAAGAAGAAATTCAGTTATGAATGAATCACCTCGATTATCACTAGTTTCATTTGCTTTAAAAAGTTCATCATACAAATATGATGTTGATACAAGTAGTTTACCATTAGAAAAAGTTTATAATGTTCCAAAACTATATCAATCAGTTGTGCCAACTATTGGTGGTAGTATTTGTAGCCCTACAACCTCAACAATGTTGTTGAAGTATAAAGGCGAAAACTTTAGTGCTTACGATGAATATGAACATCGTTATATTGCATATAAATTTAAAGAATACAATAGTGGTATTTTTGGTAACTGGGTTTATAATACAGTTGGTATTAGTTCATTTGGATATGATGCTTATGTAGCAAGAATGTATTCTATTGATGAATTAATCTGGCATCTTGCTAATGTAGGACCAGTCGGTCTAAGTGTTAAAGGTCAAATGACTTCTAGTGAAAAGAATTATTATACTAATGGTCATCTTATCGTTGGTATAGGATATAAGTATATTAATAATGTTTTATATATTGTTTGTAATGATCCCAATGTACCTAATGTATATTGTGAATATAGTGTAACAGTAATGCAAAGTACGTGGCGTAATATCGCATATGTAGTAGAATAAATCAGGAGAATAACGATGCAAAAAGGTTCATGTTTAATTGGTCAATCAGGTGGTCCAACCGCAGTAATAAATACAACTTTGTTAGGAATTATTGAAGAAGCATATCGCTTAGATGCTTTTGAACACGTAATGGGTTCAATAAATGGCATTGATGGAGTAATCAAGGAAAATTTTGTTGATTTTAAAGATTATTCTAAAGAAGAGTTGCAATTATTAAAAACAACTCCCTCTGCCGCAATCGGTTCAGTTAGATTTCATTTAAGTGATGATTTTAATGATGAAATCTATGCGAAAATTGCAAATGTCTTTAAAAAATACAATATTTGTTGTTTCTTTTATATTGGTGGAAATGATTCAATGGATACATGTTGTAAGTTAGATAAATATTTTAAAAGTATTAAATATCCTTGCAATGTAATTGGTATTCCTAAGACTATCGATAATGATATGGTAATAATCGATCATACCCCAGGGTTTGCTTCAGCTGCCAAATTTATCGCAACAAGTATAAGTGAAATATATAATGATTTACAGTGCTATAGTCATGGTCGTGTCACATTTATTGAAATAATGGGACGAGATAGTGGTTGGTTAACAGCTTCGGCTAAAGTTGCATCTCATATGGGATGTGGAGCAGACTTAATCTATGTACCAGAACATCCTTTTGATTTGGATTCTTTCTTAGATAGTGTAAAAGCAATATATGACAAAAATAAAAAAGTAATTGTTGCGGTATCAGAAGGAATAAAAGATAATGAAGGTAATTATTTTCTTCAAAAACGTTTGTATAATCAAAATGATGATTTTGGTCATCTACAATTAGGCGGTGTTGGGATGGTGCTTGCGGAAATCGTCAATAAAGAACTCCACCTTCCGGTTAGATCAGTTGAACTTAATATATTACAACGTTGTGCATCGCATATATTATCCAAAACTGATATTACTGAGGCCTACAAATGTGGCGTATATGGCGTAAGATTTGCTTTAAAAGGTAAAACTGGTGTGATGGTAGCCATGAAAAGAGTAAGTAATAATCCATATCGCATTAAATATTGTGATGTTCCTTTAGAAAAGATTGCTAATTATGTTAAAGAACTTCCATCGTGCTATATTAATGAAGAAGGTAATAATATAAATGATAACTATTTGGATTATATTCTACCTTTAATAAAAGGAGAAGTAAAAGTACCATTAAAAAACGGTGTATGCCAATATTTTAAATTAAAAAAATAACAAACATTAAACAGACTGTATAGGCAGTCTGTTTTATTTATAATTCAAATCACTTTACATTATCTTCATTTTAGTGTATAATATTTATGCTATTTTAATAGAAGATATGCACCCTTAGCTCAGTTGGTAGAGCAACTGACTCTTAATCAGTGGGTC
>JBJEEE010000076.1:0-8942 GCA_051872775.1 Bacilli bacterium | reverse complement strand
GAATTGAAGCGGACATTACAAATGGTAATGGTTCATCAATTACAGACGATCACCTAGTGTCTTATAGATTGTTTAAAGAAGAGATAATGTATAATTGGATTAAGTTATTACGTAAGGTTGTTATAAACTATTTTGCTAATACAGGTGAAAATTATGATGAAAATAATCTATTTATGACTAAGCTTGGTGACCAAGTTTGGGTTAATATACGCAACTTTGTTATTAATCTTCGTGAATTGCCTTTATGGAAGGATAGAGGCTTGTCTGCAACAATTTTTGGTGGAAAGAACAACTATGATTTCTGGGATAAAGTGTTTACAACAGGTCAAACACCAGATGGAACACAAGTATTATCTGGCCCTATAAATCTAGTTAACATGATAAAAACTAATTAAACAAAAATAAAGGAGTCATCATTACCAAATTAGGTAGTGGTGGCTCCTTTTTTGCGTTATATAAATAATTCTGGTGCGTTCTTGAAAACTAGTGGTGTTTCAGATTTTGCACTTTCATTTCTACATTGTAATAGCAAATCTTTTTTTAGCACAAATGGTGCAGTAGAAGTTGAAGACGTTTCATCAACATAAGTTTTCTTATTATCAATGATGTATCTAGCTGCTTCTCTAGAATAACCATAGCGCTGAAGAATGATAGTTAAATTGTTTGTTGTTCCATATTCTACATACTCATACCAGTCATTGTTGAACGGAAGGTTATCATGCTGCTTTTTATATTCAGCAGAGAATTCCCTGAAATAGTTAGCAACACTGAATAGGATTATATTTTCAATAGTGTTAAGGGTATCTGCAATAATTAAATTCTTATGCTTTGGATCATTTTTATTGTAGTAATCCTCAATCTTCCAGTTGTTGGCCCATATACCTGTTTGTGGATTTCTCTCTTTATAAGCGATAGCTTCTTTAACAATAAAATTCAAACCATACCCGCTCATCCATTTATATAAGATAACGGAGTACCAGCTAATATGGGAATAATTAGATGCTTGTTGGTCATAATAGCCTAGAGTTTTCTTTTCGTAAACATGCCATTTAAAAACGTCACAAAGTTTATTTAAAAACTTAACTACATCATCATAATCAACAGTTCCATTGACTAAATCAGGATATTTTGCACCATTTTCAACAAATTTAGATAAATTTAAATGTTGGTCTGGTGAAACATCAATGCCGTCATATTTTGGTAATTTATCTAAGTTTTGTTTAATCCTTGCAATTTGATCTTCTGAGGCAACAGATTTTAGTGCTTCAGTAACAAGACTTGATTCACCTTTTGCAAGATCATCAAGCATTATCATAGCTGCCTTGCGCATGTATGTAAATTGATCGGCAGTAGTGCCTTCTGGTTTGTTGGTCATCTCAAAATCATTATCAACCAATGAGTCAATAATTGCTTTTCTTTTACTTTCCTTAAGAACAGAATCAAGAGAAAGTTTTTGATCTTTGATTGTGATATCTTTGGTTAATAATTCTTCATATTCCTTTATTGTATTTTGTTCTGAATTTGCGAGATTAACCATAAATACATTACCAAATAAACTATGGTCAATTCTTCCGACACGACCTATAAGATTTCTAAATGAAATTTTATCAAGCTTGCTTCGACCATTGTAGTAACTTGTAATAAATAAATTGTCTGCAGGGAGATTAACACCTTCGATAAGGGTAGAAGTACAAAATAGTGTTCTGATCTTATGTTCCTTAAATCCAGCTTCAATTCTTAAACGAAGATTAGCTGGTAAATATCCAACATGAAAAGCAACACCTTTTCTGATTAAATCGACTAGGAAGTAATCTTTATTAATCTCCGATTTAATATCATCACTAAGATCATCTAAGTATTTGTCGTTTAAAGGATTTAAATTACTAGCATAGGTGATAGCTTGATCTATTGTTTCTCTTAGAGAACTGCAATAAATGATGTTTTGATCGCTTTTTTGAGATACATGATTAATTAAAGCCGTCAAATCTAACTTAGCGTTTCTATTGCCCATAATGATAAATTCTTTTGAATAATCGTTATAGGCTTTAACAGAACCTTGAGATAAATCGATAAGATACTTAATTTGGCTAACGGGAGCGAATAAAGCATGTTTATTACTCTTATTTTCATCACCGTTAATAAGCTTTAAATATTCTTGTGGTTCAGGAATATTTGGTGACGAAAAGATAACATGTGGTTTTTCAGGAAGCTTTGAAACTTTATCTACTAATTGATAGTAGAAAGGGCTTCTAGAATCTTTAGTTGATATTTTATGAGCTTCATCAATAAATAAGTATTTAACTCGCTTGTCTGTAGTATTTAAAAGATATATAAAGCGTTCTGGAGTCATTATAAAAATGAAGTGATGGTCTTGTTCTAGAAAAATATCACTAGCAGATGTTATAACTCTATAATTATTTTCCTTTATTTGCTTGTCATCTAAATCCTCAAGAATTTTAGTTCTTATTTCGTTTATTAGGGCTTTTGTTGGAACTAGGATTGCAAAGTTATCAGTTGAGCCGTTAATTATTTGTTGTTTAATGAAAACTCTCATCACATATGATTTACCCATTGATGTCGGAGCAGAATAACTGAAATATCTATGAGAGAAACCATCAAATATGCTCTTTTGATCTTCAAAGAAATAATTGTCCTGTGTTGTCGGAACTTTAAAATACTCTTTATCAGATAATTGTATTAACTCATCAAATACTGACAATGATTCAATTTGTGTTTTTTCTGTTTTTAAGCCTTGATAGTTATTACAAGAATTAAGAACAGAATACTTATAAAATTTTATTTTGTAGTTGTTTGGCATCACTTTATCTAGAAGCGCGACTATTTGTTGGCTCCAGATTTTGTGAATGCCGCTTTTTTCTTTATCTGTAGATTTTGAAAGAATATCTGCAAAAACAAGTAAATCATTAAGTTGTTTGTCATTGAATTTTTCTATTGTTCTATCAAATAGTTTTCTAGTGTATGCTTTTAATAATTCGTTATATAACTTTAACAAATATTCATTTGTATCGATGGAACTATATATTGCTTCACCGACAGTTCTGTTTCTTGGAGCACTCATAACTAAATACCTCCATTCATAGAACTTTCTAGGATTTTTTCTGCATCAACTTCCGCATGATCAAGTGGTAATACAAACAAATAGAAGGAGTAAGCAGATAGGCCTAAGTCATTAATTTTTTGTTGAATATATGGAATAGCGTTTTGTATATCAGTATCCATTTTCTTTTCAACTTCAACTTTATATTGATTTTGTGGTATTGCATCTTTATTAGGTATATCAATCGAATATGAAATGAAGATACCGAAAGCATCATCAGGTTCAGTCATATCATCAGACTCTCTGGGCATAACAACGCTTTTTATATATTCCGTTTGTTCAGTGCTATAGGAGTTCCTTAAAATATATGGATCAAGTAGCTTCATTTCATTAACTTTATTATCTTTAATTTCTTTGGCTTGATTCATAACATCATCAACTGCATCTTTGAAGTTATTAAGAACTTTTGAGCTACCAAAAACTATCTGGTTATTAGCAGAAACTGATCCTGCAGGAAGCAAATATACACCTGAAGATTTGGTTTCAATGCCAGAAATGTTTTTGATTTCGAATGAACTAAATATTTTAGGTGCATTCATTGAAGATTCTAAAAAGCAGTAGAGCATTATTTGTGAGAAGTTGTCAGCTGAATTTGAAAAGTTTTTACTATTTCTTAGCTCGTTGACTGCTTTAAAAGTAATATTTTTAACCTTGCCTTTAGAATCAAAATCTTTTCTTTTTGAACGGCTGTAAACATAGGAACCGATATTATCAATAATAAAATCAATTAATCCATTAGTTCTAAATTCATTGGCAGCAACCTTTAACCTAAATATTTTTACTCTATTGGGATTCGGTAATGTAAGAGAATAAGAACCTGCATTGACTTCAGTAAAAACACTTGAAAAACTAGATGGATCAGTTGTCATGTCAATAGCGGTTTTAATTAATAGTTCATGAGTTTCTAAATGAATGTTAACTGCTTTATCGGATAGTGATGAAATATAGTCACTAGGAATATCTCTAATGTTATCTACATATCCCATATTATTTATTGAAGAACAATACTTCATTAAAGAGGCAATTAAATAGAAAAAATCAAAAGTATCACCATTTAAAATTGATGATTTTGTATATTCTCTTGAACCAAGTTCGTCGTTTTCTCCAATGGTTGAATCTTCCTTTAATATTTCTTTTAGCGCAGCAACAATATTCTTTAGTAAGTTTGAATTAAGAAAAGATGCTAATTTACCTCTATATAATGCAACTATAGAATCAAGGCTTGTTGTTACATTAGTAAAATAGTTTTTTTCAGTGACTGGAATATCGTCATTACCTGCTTTTCGTGCTCCAACAGAACCTTTATCTGGTTCAATGTCCGATGTGTCAGTTGGTGTTACCAAAGCTGCATAGAGTTTATTTTGATTTCCTGTTCTAGCTTGATAAAGGAGCGTAAATAAAGTTCCAAAACATAATTTTTTCATGAATTTTCACCGTCCTTATAATCAATTTCAAGTATATCTCCTATATCGCACTGAAGGGTTTTACAAATCTTTCCTAGAACTTCAAGACTTACAGGAAGTTCCTTCCCCATTTTGGCAATCGTGGAAGAAGTGATAGATGCTGCATTCATTAAATCCTTTTTTAGCATCTTTCTATCAATAAGTAGTTTCCAAAGTTTATTATAGTTGTATTTCATTTTTTATTCCTCGCAAATGTCTTATTTAAGTAATTATATCATGAAATCGACAATTATGCATCTAATCTAGAATATATCAAATAAAAAATTTGCAAATGCGAAGTTTTAAGGTCTCTAATTGAGGCCTTTTTTATTGCAAAAATAAAAACCAAAACTAGACCAACAAAAGACCAACTCCAGACCAACGATTTAAAAAAAGATAAAAACTATAATTTAAGTGACAAATGAAAAAATGTCAGCTGAAGAGCTGCTTCCCAGCCTGATCAACTGGATTTCACAGAAGTTGCTTAGAAGCAAAATAGGCAAGTGCGGTTGTTGTGAAGAACTGCCTGCTTCAGGGAATGGTTCCATACCAGAGCCTGTAGCGAACCGTACGATAACTGCAGGTTTTGGATGAGTTCCTCCCTAAAGAGGTAAATTCATGCAAAACAACAGCAAAAACCATGATAGTGAGTCTATCGTTGAATCTTCAGCAACTGAACTTGAAGAAAAGATTATCTCTCAAGACGAAGGGATAATGACGGTTTATGAAAATGAACCAAATTATATAGTTCCAAGTAAAGACAGAATCTATAAGTATCGTCTAGATGGAACGAATGAGGTTATCTACCTAAATCTTCACGACCTAAAGCTAGTAAAACAAAGCTACTGGGAAGAAAGAAAAGATAGAGAAATGAAAGACCGCTGCAGAATTAGAAGCCCTAAAACAGGAAAGATAATCGTCTGCAGGGGGAATTGCAGTGAATGCGATAAGTACAGAGATAACCATATTCAAAATCTAGATGATTTAAAAGATTCTTACGGCAGACCAATTGAAGTAGTCGATACATCAAAAACTGCAGAGGAACTTTATATCTTGCAAGAGTTCTATGACAAGTTCTTTGAATACGTAAATGAGTTCGATGAACTAGACAAGAACATTTGCATCCTCGCTTTTGTCGAGGAATTGGGCGTTACAGAGATAGCAAAAAAGCTAAATAAACCAAAACAAACTATATCTTATCGATTAGATAAATGTAGGAAGATTTTAGTTTCTCTTCTTGAACCATATCGTCCTTAAAAAATTATTTTCAAAATGTTTGGACAGACCGTTGTTTTTGTTCTCTATCCCTATGAAAGCAAGGTGACACGCTTTCTAAAAATCATCACAAGGAGGACAAAAAAAATGGAAAAGTCACAACGAATGAAAGATCCATTTGAAACCTTAGTCATTCCTTTAATTGCGCTAAGTGTAGTTGCAAAAGGCTTGGCTAAGGAGGCAATGGAACTAAGCAAACAGTATGAAAAAAATTTGAAAGGAGAGAAGAAAGATGTCAAAGATGAGTAATTTAGATTTATTGCTAAAAGAAATTGATGAACATGCATCTGCTTTAATTGAAGCAACTAAAGACCTTCGTGCCATGTTCTCAAGCCCAGAGCCTGATGAAGAAGACGGTCTTACTAATACTTATGAGACTGATGAATCATTAGAAGCTAAAAAAGAATATGAGAAAAATCATCCAGTAAAAGAAGAACCAAAAATCACCCTTGATGATGTAAGAGCTAGATTGGCTCAATTATCAAGAGATGGAAAGACAGCTCAGGTAAAAACTCTAATTCAAAAATATGGTGCTAACAAACTATCTGAAGTTAATCCTGATGACTATGAAGCATTGCTTCTAGATGCGGAGGTGATTTAATGCCAGCAAACGGACATGCATTACTTAGTGCAAGCTCTGCACATCGTTGGATTAACTGTACACCTTCAGCAAGGCTATGTGAGGATATTGAAGATACTCCATCCGAATTTGCAAGCGAAGGTTCTGATGCTCATTCACTTTGGGAATGGATGTTAAATTGTCAACTTGGCAAGAAAGAGCCAAAGCCTGAACTTCAATATTATTCTCATGAAATGGAAGAATGCGCCAATGGCTATGTTTCTTACATAATTGAGCTTTTAGAAGATATCAAACAGCACTGTAAAGATCCTATCGTTTTAGTCGAACAGAGACTTGATTTCTCTAAATATGTAGAGGAAGGCTTCGGTACTGGTGACTGCGTAATAGTCGCAGACGGTGTCTTACATATTATCGATTATAAACATGGAAAGGGTGTAGTTGTTGATTCAACTAATAATCCTCAAATGATGCTTTATGCACTTGGTGCTTTAGAACTCTTTGATAGTTTGTATGAAATCAACAAAATTTCTATGACTATCTATCAACCAAGAGTGGCCAATATCTCTACATTTGAAATGAGCAAGGAAGAGCTCATGAAATGGGCCAAAGAAGTGCTTATTCCTGCATCAAAGTTAGCATTTGATGGTAAAGGCAATTATTGCTCTGGTGAATGGTGCCGCTTTTGTAAGGCAAAGCACCTGTGCCGTGAACGTGCCAAAGAAGCTATGAAGTTAGCTGAACTGGATTTCAAGAAGCCACCAATTCTAACAGATGAAGAGGTAGAGGATGCCTTAGACAAGATTGATGATCTTATTGCATGGGCTAATGACATCAAAGATTATGCCCTAGATGCTGCCTTAAAAGGTAAGGTTTGGAATAGATACAAACTTGTTGAAGGTAGAAGTATTAGAAAAGTTAAAGATGAAAACTCGGTAGCTGGTGAAGTTATCAAAGCTGGATACGATCCATATGAAAAGAAACTCGCAACGCTTACTGAGTTAAATAAAAGATTGGGTAAGAAGCTCTTTAGTGAATTAGTAGAGCCTTATACCTATAAACCGCAAGGTAAACCAACTCTTGTAAAAAGAGAAGACAAAAGACCAGAAATGAATCTGGCAGTAAATGATTTTAATGACATAGAGGAGGAAAAATAAAATGTCAAATAATGTTAAACAAAATCCTACAAAGGTAATCACAGGTAAAAATACAAGATGGTCATACGCAAACGTATGGGAAGCAAAAGCAAATGCAGAAGGACAAACACCAAAGTTTAGTGTTTCCTTAATCATTCCAAAAGATGATGTTGCTACTATTGCTAAAATCAAGGCTGCAATCAAAGCAGCTTATGATGAAGGACAATCTAAGTTAAAAGGCAATGCAAAAACTGTACCTGCTTTAAACTTAATCAAAAATCCGCTTCGTGATGGTGATGTTGAAAGACCAGATGATGAAGCTTATGCAAATAGCTATTTTATCAATGCTAATTCAGTAACAGCTCCTGGAATTGTTGATGCAGACTGCAATCCTATCCTTACACATTCTGAAGTCTATTCTGGTGTTTATGGTAGAGCATCAATTTCATTCTATGCTTTTAATTCCAATGGTAATCGTGGCATCGCATGTGGCCTTAATAATCTTCAAAAGATTAGGGATGGTGAACCTTTAGGTTCTAAGTCAACAGCTGAGAGTGATTTTGCAACTGATGATGACGATGATGGATTCCTTGATTAAGAAATTAAGTATCGACATTGAAACATATTCAAGTGCTGATCTTAATAAATCAGGAGTCTATCGTTATGCAGAAGCACAAGATTTCGAGATTCTGTTATTCGGTTATTCTGTGAATGATGGTGATGTTAAGGTGGTGGACTTATCGCAAGGTGAGTCCATTCCACCTGAAATCATAGGAGCTATTAAATCAGACAACGTCTTGAAATACGCATTCAATGCAATGTTTGAAAGAGTGTGCCTTTCAAGATATTTAGGCTTACCAACTGGTAAATACCTAAATCCTAAGTCCTGGAGATGCACCATGATTTGGAGTGCATATCTGGGCCTTCCATTTTCACTTAAAGGAGTAGGAGCAGTTCTAAAACTTGAGAACCAAAAACTAGATGAAGGAAAAGATCTAATTAAATATTTCTCTGTACCATGTCTTCCAACAAAAGCTAATGGCGGAAGGACTAGAAACTTACCTCATCACGATTTTGCTAAATGGTCAAAGTTCAAATTCTACAACAAACGAGATGTAGAAGTTGAAATGGACATTCAAAAAAGGTTGTTAAGATTTCCTGTTCCAGATTTTGTCTGGGATGAATATCACATCGACCAAGAAATCAATGATCGAGGTGTTTATATTGATTCTCTATTAGTTGAAGCAGCAATTAAAACGTCTGATAAAACTAGCTTAGAAATATCAAAAAGCCTTCAGAATCTAACTAATTTAGAAAATCCAAACTCTGTACAGCAGTTTAGAAGTTGGCTTTCAGACAATGGTGTTGTCACCGATGAACTTGGAAAAAAGACA
>JBJEEE010000075.1:0-8948 GCA_051872775.1 Bacilli bacterium | reverse complement strand
ATTTCTAAAGCATCATTAACAAATCCCGTTTTATAGAATTTAAAGACATCAAATTTATCAGTTGTATTTCCCGATTTATCGACAAAATTAACATAATCGTTATATTTTAAGACATCTTCTACTTCAATCATTCCGGATAAATCTTTACTTGTTGTGTTTCCTGCCACACTCCATGAAGCAAAACCTACTCCCATTAGCGATAGGAATGATAAAAATATAATGAAACTTGCATAGGCCCTTTTATCTTTCATTAGTAGGTCCTCCTTTCATAAAATGTTTAAAAAACTTAGATTTTATAATGAATCTAATCATTGATTAAATTCATTATAGAATCTACCAAAAGATTTACTTTTGGTAATTCATTTATTATTCTGCTTCCCAGATTGCGTATAACTCTAAATCAGTTAAAACAATGGTGAAATCTGTAAATGCGGAATTAATACTAGTTATTGTTTTAGTACGATACCAACCGACAAAGACATAACCTTCTCTTGTAGGAATTGGGATTTCTCCATAACCATTATTTTGGAAATAAGTATTTTTTCTTACCATATAAGATAGTCTACTTCCAGCTGGCATTTTTGCGGCTGGTCCACCATCAAGGGTATCGTTTAAATCAAATTTAATACGACAGATTTCTTGTTCATTATCGAAACTTACAACTTGAACCCATGAACCATATTCTTTTACATAAATAGCTTTATGATATGTATCAAAGAAGTAATCACCATCTACGCCTTCACTTGAAGTTGGGGCAGTACTTCCTTGAATCCACTTATTGGTAGGAGTTGGTTTAGAAAATCTAACTTCATCTGTTTCATCGTTGGTGTAGTTGATAACTAAAATGTAGTCGTTATCATCTTCCATTGAGTACATTGATTTAATTCCGTTACCTTCACGTGGTGCTGGGATTTCAACTACAACATCAGGAGTATCTTGATCAAAATGGAAATAATATGTTTGACTTCCATCTTCGTTTACTTCATAGTCATATCCGATAAAACTTACACCATCTTTTCCGTCTTTACCTTTAGGTAGTAAAAACTTTTCAGATACTGTTTCATCATCATATTTAACCCACATATAGATTTGTCCGTCTTCTTCATTTATCTCGGATTCTATACCGACAACTGAACGTCCGTTTGCAATTTCGAAATAAACAGGTAAAACCGAATGGTCGGTAAATTTAATTTCTATTATTTTTCCTTTGCCATCTTCTTTTTCAAGCGTATTTATAGCTTCTATTCCATTTCCATCATCACCTGAAGGAATAACAAATTCATCAGGTTTGATTGTATCATCTTGATACTTAATAACCATCTTAACTACACCATTTTCTACTACTCGTTCAATTGATGTAATTACTTTTAGTTCTTCAGTATCAACGAAGCTACTACAACTACTAGCAACTAAAAATAAACTAAATATGATAATTATTGAAAGAAAATGTTTAATTAACTTTTTCATATTTTTACTTTCCTTTCGCATTTTCTATTAATTCCGAAACTTGTGGAGCTTCACCATATAAATACCCAGTTTCATCCATACAAATAAACTTGAATGGTTCATAACCAGTAACAATGGTAACACTCTTTAACATTGCATTTCTAACCATTGATAATGTATCACCTGTCGCAAGATTTAAGTATTGATCGAGTAGATCAATGCTTATTTCATTTGTTAGTTTAGCTTTCATATCTAAAGTATCAATATTGACGACTGATTTATTGATGGCACCACCATAAAAGGCAATCGGAATATTAATATAAGATTCATCATTAACACTATACATAGGAGCTTTACTCATAAGGAAGGATTTAAGTGGGAAGATTGTATCGATTGTAATCTTACCATCATAACCAACTCCAAAGATATCTCCTGCTTCTTGCGCAAACGTTGATATATTTTCATTGATTAATCCCGTAATATCCATTTGATCTTTTGTTTTATAATCATAAAACTTAGTAGTTCCGATGATATCAACTTTGACTGGATATGATAGACCACCAATACGATCAGGAACAAACGGAACTAACATTTCAAGTAATTGTTTGATCATCGATGGTACCCCACCATATAGGAATGGACCATTGAACATACTATCAATCGAAATTGAGGCAATGCCACTTTGATAAAATAAAGTATCAATGACTTTAATCGTACTATAGAACTTACCTTCAATTAATTCTCCTTTATTGAGGGCATCTTGTACACTAAGTAAAGATTTTTTCATTGCCGCTTTATTTTCAAATTGACCAGTAACATAGGCATTTAAGATATTATCACCTAAGGCTTCAACTTGTAAATACTCACTGATTGATGATGAGACGGTGGTTCCATCTAAACTAATAAAATCACATACATCTTCATCTTTAATTCTAATAAAATCATTAGTTCCAACTGATAATAAGAAATTACGAGCATTACTTAACATACAATTATCTAAAATCATATCCATTGAAGAGTAACTTCTAATGATATTTTTACCATTAGCAAAGCGAGAATTCTTAATTGTAATATTATCACCATAGGTTTCAAGCACCGTTCCAGTATAATGAAGATTAGCAAGCATATTGGTATCTTCACAGTTTTTAACATCAACATCATTAATTGTGATATTATCACCATCAACATACATACCGATATTATCTTGTCCTAACGCTTCAACTAAAGGTAGACTACTATGATCACCTAAAGTATATAAAGGAAGTGGTCCTCTAAAGAGGTCAGAACTAGCAAGAGATGGAACTTTAACGATGGTTCCATCATCACCGACTGTTTCAATGACCGATGATGGATAGGTAAGGTTATGCATATTAATGGTATAACCATTACCATAAAAATCTTTTTGAATATGAAGTCCTGCTACAACTTCATTTTCAATAACTTGATAATTCGTAGGATCTTTTTTCGCAAAGTTATTCCACTGATCGATATAATCACTACAAAGCGTTGTTTTAAAGCGATATACTTCATTTTTAAAATTGAATTTACCATCATTATATGTACCAAATAATTCAACATTGTTTTGTCCATTTAATGTTTGATAATGATTTAACGATTCAAAAGATTTTCTTAAAACAACGATTTCACCTTTTTCACTACGATTAGTACAATTTAATAAATCATCATAAGTATAGACATTTACACCATCTTTAACAACATTTAACGTATATGTATAAGGAAGGGCAATATCATCAGAGGTTGTACCGATACAAAAACTATGTACTCCTGAGGTTCCATCTTTTAAGGTTACCGTTAAATTATTCAAATCAACTAATAAATTTGAAGATGTACTATTTTTAACAACTAAATTATCTAAGATACTTTCACGATTAGTATCAATCGTAAAGGCAAAGGTTGAAGGAACCTTTACTCCATCTTTTAAATCATATTCACCAAAATAAATGTGTTGATCAATATTATTTTGCGAACTTAATACTTTAGGTCTAATTATGATATATCCACCTTCATAAATTAAGGCCGTAAAGCTTTTACTGATATTTCCTTTTTCATTAGCACATGTTACGATAACTTCACCTGGTGTTATCGCAGTTAAATAATAACTATTGTTATTATTTTCCACAATCGCATGTACTTCTTCATCATTTACATCTTTATTCTTTACACTCCATACAAGACTATTACCAGGACCAGCTGGATAATCTTTTTCACTAATTCCTCTTGCTTTTAGTAAGTACGAACTTGATCTTACTTCAAAAGCTTCTGTATCTAAATAATCCCAATCAATTCTTATTATATCATTATCAATAATGCTAAAAGTTGTATTAATCGTTACAACCCCAAGTAAAGCAATTAAAAAGGGAATTAAAAGTAATATAATTAAATTCTTCTTTTTCATTAGTTCACCATATCCAAATCTAAGAATAGATTATTTGTCTTTTTAACTAGATATATTAATTGAGGAATACCTAAGATAATGATTGTAACAAGACCAATCAAATAAGCTAGCATTATATTTAATCTAAAATATGATAAAGCAGCTGTTACAATAAAATAAATGATGGGTAGTAAATAAGAATAAAGATTCGATCGAACGGTTGATCTTGATTTACCATGTCTGATATTCAATTCTTCTCTTAAAGCAATCAAACAATAAATAATAAGAAGAATTGTTACAAGGATAATACTTGATGCAAATGTTACTCCTGTTATAACTCTACCAATTAATAAAACAAAAAGAGTGATTAGGAGTGATAATTCTGACATTACAAAAGGAATTAAAACTTTGATCCATAATTGTTTAACTGGTTTTACTGGTATCGTTTTAATTACTTTAATAGTTTTAGCTTCCATTGTTATATACATTGATGCACCTGATGCAATCGTTAAGGTAAATAACATTAAAAGGAGCGTATCCATAAGAGGAATAAAATTAGGTACAACCGATATATAGTATGCAAATATTCCCGTTCTAAAGATAGTATTTAATGATTTAATAACTAAGAAAGCAAGGAAAGGTTGCACAATCAAAAGACCTGTAAAGGAAAAAGTATAACTTTCATTTTTTCCAATAATGGATAGTTCTTTTTTAATTAATGCTCTATTTACTGAGGTTGGTTTAAAACTATGTTCTTGCTTTTTAGCTTGGGCAGAAATGGCAACATTTCTAACATAGTTATAAGCAAATACCGCAATACTACATCCGATTAAGAAAACCCCAAAGGATATAGAAAGGAGTGGGAAAATATTTCTAAATGATTTTTCCACGAAGATATCAACTAAGAAATTAGTTGGAAATTCATACTTCCTCATTTGGATAAATCGATTAATCGAATCGGTCGTAAATAAACTTGTAATACTATTTGAAGCAACTAATGTTGTAAAGATATTTAAGACTTTAGAATATAGGAAACATCCTAAGCCTAAAATAACAATACAAACAATAAATCTTACAATTAAATGTTTATTTAAAAATTTCTTTAATAAATAATAAGGATATACTAATAATAGTCCAATTCCCATTTCAAATAAGAATGATAAAATAGGATAAAAGAAAGCTAAATAATAGAACCATACCCCTTTAGTAACGATTGTTCCATAAGCAACAAACAAAGGATAAACAAAAATAATACTAGTTACATAATGATTAATTAAGAGAAAGATTAATTTTGATAAAATAACTGAAGAATTACTAACTGGTCTAGTTGATAATTGTTCAATGTCTTTTTCATCAAATAGTAATTTAGATGCTCTTAATAAATCAGATATAATAATTAAAATAGAGATTACCGCAAGAAATAAGTTCATAAATGCTACTGATGCATTATTAAACTTGGAAATCTTTTTTAGGATTGCGGTAAACATAAAAACTTCAATAGCTACAAAACATCCAACAAAAATAATCGTAATAATAATTGATAAGACTCTTTTTAATACACTTTTTTCTTTACCAAATAAAAGTTTAAAATCCTTTGCTAAAAGATTAAGCATTGGCTCCACCATAAGTACTAAGGAAAATCTTAGAAAGTTGTAAACGTTTATTTGGATTCTTATTTAAATCAAATAATTCAACCACGACTCCATCATTGACGATAGCAACACGATCACATAATTTAGAGACAAGCTCAATATTATGACTAGTTACAAAAACGGTATTACCATGATTTGCGTATTCTCTCATCATTTTCTTGAGTTCTTCTACTGCCATTATATCAAGACCTACCGTTGGTTCATCTAAAATCCATACTTTAGGGCTATGAAGAAGACTAGCAACAAGGCATAGTTTTTGTTTCATACCATGGGAGTAACCTGATATTTGATTGGATAGTTCATCGAGGTTTAATTGAAGACGATTACATAAGTATTCGGTATTACGTCTAAAATCTCCCTCGGTAATTTTGTAAATACTTGCAATAAATTCAAGATAATCATATCCCGTCATTTCTTCATAACAAGTTGGTTCACTTGATACATATCCATAGATTGATTTTGCTAAAATGGGTTCGGTAACAATATCAAATCCCGCAATCGAAATAGATCCTTTCGAAAACCTTTTAGCACCAATCAAACAGTCAATGGTTGTTGATTTACCGATACCATTACGACCGATAAAGCCAAACAGTTCTCCTTCATATACTTCAAGATTTAGTCCTTTTAAGACAACTTTTGAACCATATGATTTATGAAGATCTTTGATTGATATCATGGGTTTAAGTGCAGTTGTTGTACTTTCTTCCATGAAAACTACCTCCTTAAATTAATAAACCAAATAATGTCTTTTCCTTTACTTGATTTAAATGTATAAATTGTTTGGCAATTTGTACATTTATAAATATTATTTGACTCATCTATACTACGATTTTTACATATTGGACAATACTTAACATACATATTTTTTTCAGCAATTACTTCATATAATAATCTATCAATCCAAAAATCAATAATATCTGATTCACTTGTTGGATTAATAAATGAGGCTTTATAATCTAATTGATTATAAATATTCCAAATTGATATGATATAACAAGTAGTAGCAAGACTACTTGCAACAATATCATCATCGATAGTACGTTTAGCCTGAAGTATTAACTGATGACGATAAATAGTTTCTGGACGATTCTCTATACCTATTTCCATCCAAATAGTTGATGGAGCTTCATAACTAACATTAATGATAAAATCACGATAGGAAAATGCAAAATTAGAAATATCTAGTGGTTGATTCTTTTTAATATCATTATTCTTTCTTACTTTATTAATTAGTTTAAATCCACGTTTATTAAAACTTTTTAATAATACGTAATAATAATATAAAGTAAAATCAAATTGTAATTCGTTATTATCTTCATATTTGATAAACTCACGATAGAAACGATAACAATAATTATATAAACGATCTTTTAATAAAATATTAGTTGGTTTAATTTGTTTTGAAATTGGGGGAACTTTACTAAGTTCTTTATAAAAGAATGTATTTTTAATAAATCTAACTTTACGACTAAAGTTTTCAATTCGCTTTAAGGCTATTTCTACTTTATCATTTGATATAATCTCTAAAGATGAGGGATTATCAAGTGATGGTACCATACTGGTATAAAAGACAAGATATTCTATAAGTCTTAAATCGATTAAATCGATTAATAAACGAATAAACAAATTTTCATAAATTTTTAATTCATCTGTATATTGATAATAATGAACATATTCAGGAACCATTTCCAATTCTTTTTCTTTCCATAAACTTGGATCTCTAAAAGTATTTTGGAAGTTTTCACTTGTTAAATGTCCTGCTTGATCACTTCTTAAAATGATGTTTTCCCCACGATTAGAAATATGAGGATGGGCAATGATAGAATTAATTACCCCTAAAATAAATGATAAACGATCGAAGAATTCAATATCCTTTTGAAAAGAGAAACTTTGTAAAGAATCAATTTTTAATTCATTTAAACTTTCATAGAAATCATTAACAAAGAAATGTTTCTCACGGTATTTATTTAGTTGTAATATTGTATTTTTCAAAAGATTTTCTTCGATAATTTTCATATTACTATAACCTTCTAATTAAACTATTTATTACTTTTTCACTACGTTTCAAGACACCTTTACCATATACTTTATTAATTAATTCAAGTAATTGTTTTAAAGCATCTTTAACATATTCTTCAAATCGACCTTCGATTTTGCTGATGACTTTACGAGAAAGTAGGAAGTCAAGAGCATCTTCTTTACTACCACCACAGGCAACAAAGACAGGAACAATCTCTGATATTTGGTTAAGAATACGGTTACCAAATGTAATATCAAATTGTTCATAAATAAAATTAGTAATTGATGTAAATTTTGCAAAATCAGCTTCACTCATACGATTAGCTTCAATTTGTTTAGCATCATTTAGCATCTTATCAAATGCAGTTTTACTTAAAACGATTGGTTCAACTTCTTCTGATACTTCAAAAGCAACGTTACGATCATCGAAATCAATAGTGATAGCACGGTCATATACTTTATCAGTAATTGTGAAGGTTGAGTCATCTTTATTGGCAGTACCTACAAAATAAGCGTTACCAGGAATTTGAATATATCCTTCATCTAATTTAGCAGGTGGAACAAAGTTAAATGGAAGTTGCATTAATTTAATTCTCCATTCACTTTCTGGATATTCTAGTACTGATAGGAAATCCGCAAAATAGTATTCAACCCTAGAAATGTTCATTTCATCTAGTACATAGATATGTAACATATCAGGATTATAATTAGCATGATATAATGAAGTTAAAAATTCAGTTTCTGAGTAAGTCTTAGAAAAGTCATTAAAATAACCAATTAAATTTGATTTATCACGCCATGTTGCTTGAACAGATACGAATAATAAATTAGCGTTAACAAATTTTGAAAAATAACGAGGTAAACTAGATTTACCAGTACCAGATAGACCTTCAAGAATCATGAAGTGTGAGGCACCAAAGCCACTAATAAAGAATCTAATTGTATCTAGTTCAAAATATAGTTTTTCCGTTTTTGCAAGATAATTTCTAAACTTAACACAAAGTTCATCTAGGGTAATGTCAGTTGAATCAATCTTTTCAATAGCATATCCTTCATATTCTACATCCATTGTAGATAAAGCGGGGAATACTTTTTCACGATCATCTAGTTCTTCAGCAGCTTTAACGACACCGCCACCACCAACACCAGCACCATCACCGGAAAGATTTGCTAAAACATTTCCATCTGAAACGTTAACTCCATTTGCACTTGAATCATCAAAATTAGATGCAACATCACTTTTAACTAATTCGTCATCATCAAATTCTGGTAAGTCATTTTCACTAAATGTTTTGAATGGTTTATCAAGTAAGATAAAGTTAACCACAAACATTAAGATGCCACCAAAAAGACCAAATAGAAGGAAATAAATGATTGATGCAAGAGCCAAAGTTTGACCTACAAATAACATCGCATTACCAATATTTTCTGTATTT
>JBJEEE010000074.1:0-31476 GCA_051872775.1 Bacilli bacterium | reverse complement strand
ATGCATGAAATATTTTAACATATTTATTGACTTTTGTTTAATTAATTATATCATAGTTTATTAAAAAAATCATCAAATAAAGAAAAATCTTTAATAAAATAATAAATTTGTCACAAAATAATCATGTGAGGTGATTAAGTGTGAATGATGATTTTAAACATAATATTGATGAGGCGAAAGTATGGAGTATTAGAACCGATTTAGCATATGATGATGCGACAAGGTATAGTAGTGATAACATACCTGATTTTATTCAAACTGAAGAAGAAATAGATGGAATTACTATATATAAAAATGTAATCGGACCGATTGCTTCGAAAATTACTAATAAACAAGTTGGAACTTATTATACAATAGATTTATCGAAAACCGATTTTCATGATGCAATAATATGTGAAAGAATAGAACATGCGGTTGCTAATATTATTTTAAGATTTATTAGTGTTAGAGGTTTGACCAAGAAAAAATGCTTGCTAGTTGGACTTGGTAACGTCAATGTTACTCCTGATGCTTTAGGACCTTATGTTATGGATAATGTTATTGTTACTCGCCACTTAGCACAAATGGGGAGTTTAAACAGTGGTTTTAGTGAAGTAAGTGCAATTAGTCCTGGAGTTATGGGAACAACCGGGATTGAAACTTCAGATATTATTAAAGCTGTTAAAGATAAAATAAATGTAGATTTTTTGATTGTGGTAGATGCGCTTGCATCAAGTTCAATCGCAAGAGTTAATAAAACCATTCAAATAACGGATACCGGAATTAGACCAGGATCAGGAGTAGGGAATAAACGTAAAGAGTTAAGTCTTGCGACAATGGGGGTACCAGTTATTGCGGTGGGGGTACCAACTGTTGTTGATGCGGTAACTATCACAAGTGATGCGATTGATTATGTAATCAAATATTTAAATGAAAATGCTAAAAACAATACCAATATTGACTTAGAGGAAGCTAAAGAACCAACTGATGATGCAAAAGAAATGTTTATGGGACAAATCGGTTTGCTAGATGAAGTTGAAAAGAAAAGGCTAATTCAAGAAGTCTTAACTCCAAATGGTTATAATATGATGGTAACACCTAAAGAAGTAGATGCGGATATTGAAGACTTATCAAAAATTATTGCGACTGGTTTAGATTTAGCGCTACATCATGGACTATTAACAGGTAATACCGAATAGAATATAACAAAGGGATGAGTTAATTGAAAAAAGCATTAGTAATTATTTTAATAGGAGCTTTCTTTTTACTAGGTATTTCCTTAGGTGGAAATTATAATAATTCAAGTCGTATTTTTGAAGAGGCAAAAGATAACTTTGAAGTAGAAATTCAAGATCCTAATAATGATTATAATCCTAAAGACATAAAACCAGAAGCAGGTTTAATCAATAAAATAGCCAATAAAATTGATGATATATTAGAAAAAATAGCACAAAAACTTAAATAATAAAAGCGAGTATTTTATAAAAAATACTCACTTTTTATTTGCTTTTATTATAAATAAGGTAAAATGTGAAATTTAATGCTAAAAAAACAATATAAATAGTCAAAATGTGGTATAATAAGAAATATACGATTTTTATTGCTTTAGTTCTTTGATAAATTTTTCTAAGGAATCTAAGGCATATTCAATTGTTTCCATTTTTACGCAATAACTGATTCTCACATATCCTTCTGTTTCAAAACAAATACCTGGAATAAAGGCAACACTATATTCCTTAACTAAACGCTCACAAAAAGTAAACGAATCTAGTCCAAACTTTTTAATACTTGGAAAGATATAGAAAGCTCCATCGGGTTTGATTACTTCTAATCCCATCTTGATTAGTCGATTATAGACATAGTCGCGACGTAAATGATATGTGTCAACCATCTCATGAGGATCATATGATAAAGCAACTTCAAGGGCAGGTTGTACAAAGGTGTTAACACCAGTAATCATATATTGATGAACTTTTGTTGCTTGTTCAATGAAGGATTGATTGGCAATAAGGTATCCACATCGCCATCCTGGCATTGCGTATGGTTTAGAAAAACTTTGACAAATGATTAATTGATCTTTAATATCATCATAACGTTGAAGTCCAACGGTACGTTCATTAAAGACAATTTGATTATACACATCATCACTGATAATATATATATTTTTACCTTTTACCGCATCATGAATTGCTTTTAATGATTCATCATTTAAAATAATACCAGTTGGATTATTAGGAGAAGTAATTACAATAGCTTTGGTTTTACTGGTAATTGCTTTATCAAGCATTTCTTTAGATATTTGGAAATTATTTGTAGATGTGTCCATTGTTACCACTTTCGCATTTACGAATTCCGCAACCTGGCGATATAGTGTAAATGTTGGAATAGGAATAATGACCTCATCACCTTCATTTAGCATGGTAAGCATACTTGCGGTAACTGCTTCAGTACATCCACAAGTAATGAGAACTTGATTAGGAGTATAAGTTACCCCATTAACACGTTTTTCAAATTCACAAACGGCTTTTCTAGTAGATTCAAGTCCAACCGTAGGTCCATAATAGGTCATGTTATTATTTAATGCCGCAATACATGCATCTTTAATTACTTGAGGAGTTGGAAAGTCTGGTTCACCTAGAGTTAGATAATACTTTGCATTATATTTTTGTGCAAGATCATTAAATTGTCTAATCATTGATGTTTGAACTTTATAGATTTGTTTGTTTAATTTTATATCCATTTTATCACCGATAGATATTATATCATTTTTTACAATAATAAATAAAAAAAATACAATATTAAATCAAAGGAGGTTTTATTTTGACTAAATTAGACGAAGCAAGAAAGGAAATAAATAAGATTGATGCCCAAATGGCTAAATTATTTGAAGAAAGAATGCAATGGGCTAAAGAAATAGCTCTTTATAAAAAAGAGTTTGCCTTACCTATTTTTGATAAAACTCGCGAAAAAGAATTAATTGAAAAAAATAAA
The DNA here is from genome assembly GCA_051872775.1 of Bacilli bacterium. Lineage (GTDB taxonomy): Bacteria > Bacillota_I > Bacilli_A > ML615J-28 > CAG-313 > UMGS75. The sequence goes on along the minus strand of JBJEEE010000074.1, from coordinate 28,506 downwards.
ACCCTTATTGAAGATAATGATTTAAGAGGATACTATATATCATTTTTAGAAGATGTTATGAATATTTCTAAAAACTATCAAAGTAGAATCCTATCGGGGATGAAAGTTGCATATTCTGGGGTTGAAGGTGCTTTTGCTTATATTGCGGCTAAACGCATGTTTCCAACCGCTCAATTAATCTCCTATAATAGTTTTGAAGAAGCATATCGAGCTTGTGAAAATGGCATTTGTGATAGTTGTGTTCTACCTATTGAAAATAGTTATGCCGGTGATGTTGGCACAGTAATGGATTTAATTTTTTCAAAAAACTTATATATTAATCAAATAATTAATTTAGAGGTTGTACATAATTTAATTGTAAAAAAAGGAACCAAAAAAGAACAAATAAAAACAGTAATCAGTCATCCTCAAGCATTATCACAATGTGATGAGTACATAAAAAAATATGGTTATGAGGTAGTCGAATGTGCAAACACGGCCTTAAGTGCTAAACTATTGTTAGAAACAGAAGGTTATGATACTGCCGCAATCGCAAGTGATGAAACGGCAGAATTATATGGACTTGAAATCCTTGAATCACATATTAATTCAAGTAATAACAATACAACTAGATTTGCCGCATTCTCAAAGAACTTAAATCTAAAGACAAATAAAAATAAAATGGATAATCATTTTATTATCGTCTTTACTGTTAAAAACGAAGCAGGAGCCCTTGCAAATACGTTAAATATTATTGGTTCACACTCCTATAATATGCGTTCATTGCGTAGTAGACCAATGAAAAGTTTAATGTGGAACTATTATTTTTATGTGGAACTTGAAGGTGATGGAAGTTCTAGTGAATGTCATGATATGATGAATGAACTTAAATCAGTATGTGATTGTTTGAAACTAGTTGGAACTTATTCATCAAATAACTAGCATATAGGTGATAAATATGATTATTAAAGTAAATACAACGCAAGATGATTATGATATTGTGATTGAACCCCAAGCATTAGACCATATCGAAGAGTACTTGAATTTAAATCGTAAAGTCTTAATCATTACTGATAGTGGAGTACCATCAATATATAGTGAGAAAGTATTAGCTAAATGTAAGGAAGGATATATATATACTATTTTAGAAGGTGAAGCTAGCAAGTCAATAGAAAACTTTGAAAAGATTTTAGGATTTATGGTTGAAAAAGCCTTTACCCGTACAGATGCAGTTGTTGCGGTGGGCGGAGGAGTCGTTGGGGATTTAAGTGGATTTGTTAGTTCATGCTATATGAGAGGAATTGACTTTTACAATATTCCAACCACCCTTCTTTCTCAAGTTGACTCTTCGATTGGTGGCAAAACCGCTGTTGATTTTAAAGGTGTAAAAAATATAGTAGGTAGTTTTTATCAACCTAAAAAAGTAGTCATTGATTCTACTACCCTAAAGACATTGTCAAAACGTTTATGCCATGCTGGCTTAGTTGAAGCTATTAAGATGGCCGCAATCTATAATGAAGATTTATTTAGTTTTATTGAAAATTCATCTGATTTAGAAAGAGATATTGATCAGATTATTTATCAATCATTATTAATAAAAAAAGCCGTTGTTGAAAAAGATCCATTAGAAAAAAACATTAGAAAAATACTAAATTTTGGCCATACATTTGGTCATGCCATTGAAACTTTGTCAAATGGTTCTTTATACCATGGTGAAGCAGTTGGCATTGGTATGCTCTATTTTTCAAGTGGTGATGCATATAAGCGAATTTTCGCCCTTCTTAAAAAATATGAATTACCAACTAGTACTAATCATATGGTAAAAGAAATGATTGATTTAGTTAAACACGATAAAAAAGCAAGTGGCGATATGATATCTTGTATTTGGGTTGACAAAATTGGAGAATACAAGATTTTAGTAAAGTCAATTGAAGAAATTATGACAAGGAGTGATATACTTGAGTAATACAATTGGTAAACTCGTTACATTAACTTTATTTGGTGAAAGTCATGGCGAAATGATTGGAGCTGTCTTAGATGGACTTAAACCTGGCATAAAGATTGACTATAACTTAATTGATGAAATGCTTAGAAAAAGACGTCCAACTGGGAATACAGAAACCAAAAGAGTTGAACGTGATCAATACCGTATCGTAAGTGGCGTTTTTAATGATTATACAACGGGAGCTCCTATTTGCATATTAATTCCTAACGAAAATGTAAAAAGCAGCGATTATGATAAAACTCGTATGCTTGCCCGTCCTTCTCATGCTGATTATGTTGCTCATATAAAGTATCAAGGGTATGAGGATTATCGTGGTGGTGGACATTTCTCTGGTCGTATCACAGCCCCAATTGTGGTTGCAGGGGCAATTGTGTTAAGTTATCTTCGACAAAATGGAATTAATGTACGAACCCATATTCTTGAATGTGGCAATATTCTAGATGTCGATTTTAATGATGATTTATCTAATATTGAAGTTTTAGATCATAAAGATTTTCCTATTGTCTTAGATATTGAAGACAAAATCATAAGTAAAATTGAAGAAGTAAAAAATAATCAAGATTCTATTGGCGGTATAATTCAAACAGTTATCACCGGTTTACCTGTGGGACTTGGAGAACCATGGTTTGATAGTATGGAAGGAGTACTTGCAAAAGGAGCATTTGCCATAGGTGGAATTAAAGGCATTGAATTTGGTAGCGGATTTAACTTCAAAAAACTAACTGGTAGTACGGCTAACGATTCTTTTCAAAATGAAGCAGGTCGCATTATAACTACCACTAATCACAATGGGGGAATAAATGGTGGTATCACAAATGGAATGCCGGTAATCTTCAATTGTGCAGTCAAACCGACACCATCAATCTCACAAACGCAAGCAACAATCAATATGGAAACAAACGAAAATAGTGAAATTAATATTATTGGTCGTCATGATCCAGCTATTATTAGACGTATCTGTCCAGTAATAACTGCTCTTACCGCAATCCTCATAGCGGATATGTTAAAAATATCAAAATAAAGATATAAGGAGAAAAGATATGGAATACGGATTAATTGGTGAACATCTAGGTCATAGTTTTTCAAAAGAAATACATGAACAACTTGGAACATATAAATATGAACTAAAAGAATTAAACCAGCATGAGTTTATTACTTTTATGGAGACAAAGCCATTTAAAGCTATTAATGTTACGATTCCATATAAAGAAAAAGTAATACCTTATTTAGATTATATTGATCCCGTCGCAAAGCAAATTGGGGCAGTTAATACAATTATTAACCACAATGGTATTTTAAAAGGTTATAATACTGATTATTTAGGTTTAAAAGCCCTTGTTGATAATCTTGGTTTAAAATTAGAAAATAGTAATGTTTTAATATTAGGTAGTGGTGGTACTTCTAAAACTGCTTATGCTCTTTGTCAAATGTGTGGTGTCAAATCATGCATAAAAGCATCACTTGAACCAAACAGTGATATAGAAATACCATATAGCCAATTACCTCAAATTGCATCACAAATTGATATTATCATTAATACAACTCCATGTGGAATGTATCCTAACAATAATCAAGAATTAGTAGATATTACTAACTTTCCTAATTTAAGGGGAGTAGTTGATGTTATTTATAATCCTTTAAGAACAAGATTAGTGGAACATGCACTTAACAAAGGATTAAAGGCTAGTGGTGGCTTATATATGCTTGTAGCTCAAGCTGTATATGCATCTAATCTTTTCCAAAATAAAAATAATGACAATGTTTTAGATGTTGTCAATAATATATACAATAAATTAATCAAAACCAAAGAAAATATCGTTTTAATCGGTATGCCTTCTTGTGGAAAAACTAAACTAGGAAAACTTACAAGTATGGCATTAGGTAGAGAACTTGTAGATACAGATAATGAAATAGTCCAAGTAATTAAGGGTAATATTAGTAACTACATTTTAGAATATGGTGAACCAGCCTTTCGTCAAGTTGAAAAAGAAGTAATTGATCGTATTTCTAAAAAATCAGGTATCGTTATTGCTACAGGTGGTGGGGCGGTACTTGATATAGAGAATGTACTAAAACTTAAACAAAACGGAAAATTATTTTTTATCAATCGTTCTTTAGAAAAGCTTGAAGCTACATCTTCAAGACCACTTTCTTCAAGTAAGGAATTGTTAGAAAAGCGATATAATGAGCGCTTGCCAATTTATAAACGATGTGCCGATGTTATAATCAATGGTGACTTAGAACTTGATGAAAAAGTAAAACTTATCATAGGTGATTAAAATGAAAATATTAGTTTTAAATGGTCCTAATTTGAATTTTTTAGGAATAAGAGAACCAAATATATATGGTAAAGAAACATATGATGATTTGGTTAAATTAATCGAATCATACGCAAAAGAAAAAAAGATAGAAATTGAGATATTCCAATCCAACTGTGAAGGTAGTTTAGTTGATAAAATTCAAGAAGCATATTATAATCATGTCGATGGAATAATCATTAACCCTGCTGCTTACACGCATACAAGTGTAGCCCTTTTGGATGCAATCAAATCGGTAATGATCCCTACCGTTGAGGTTCACATTTCGGATGTAACCAAACGAGAAGAATTCCGTCAAATAAGTTATGTAAGACAAGCTTGTTGTAAAACAATAATGGGATATGGTTTTAAAGGTTATTTAATGGCAATTGATTATTTAGAAAAAGAACTAGCAAAGGATTAATTATGAAAGTTACAATCAAAAAAGGTATTGCAAAAGGAACAATAAAAGTACCTCCTTCTAAAAGTTATGCTCATCGTGCATTAATTATGGGGATGCTTGCAAAGAGCAATACATCTATTTCCAATATAAGTTATTCAAATGATATTTTAGCAACCTTGAATGCAATCAAGATGTTAGGATCTAATGTCACAATCAATGGTGATACAATATCATTCAATGGTTTTATGAATATTGATGATATACCTACATTAGATGCCAATGAAAGTGGAAGCACATTACGTTTTTTAATTCCTGTCTCAATGGTTTTATATGATCATTTCATCATAAAAGGAACTGAAAAACTATTTTCAAGAGGACTTGGTATTTATGAAGATATTTTCAAAAGTCAAAATATTACCTATAAATTGGATTCAACGTCCCTAGAAGTTTTTAATAAACTTAAACCAGGTACGTTTACAGTTAGAGGTAATGTTAGTAGTCAATACATCACTGGACTATTGATGGCGCTTCCCCTTTTAGAACAAGATAGTGTAATTAAGATTATTCCTCCGCTTGAAAGTAAACCTTATATTGATATTACGCTTGATGTATTACGTAAATTTAAGATTAATGTAGATGTAGATGATAACTATCAAACCATAAAGATTAAAGGAAATCAAACATACTATCCAATTAATTATGAGGTTGAAGGAGATTACTCCAATGCTGCTTTTTTAGATGCTTTTAATTATTTCTCTGGTAAGGTAGTATTAAAGGGGTTAGCTGAGAACTCTTGTCAAGGAGATAAAGTATATAAAGAGTATTTCAAAAAACTAAATGAAGGTTTTACAACTATTGACCTTAGTAATGCCATTGATTTAGGACCAGTTTTATTTGTATTTGCTAGTTTAAAGTTTGGTGCTCATTTTATCAATACATCAAGACTACAAATAAAAGAGAGTAATCGTGTGCTTGATTTGATTGAAGAACTTAAAAAAATTAATACAGAGACTAAAGTATTTGAAAATGAAGTATATATATATAAAGCTCAAAATATCCATCCTGTAACATTTGATTCACATAATGATCATCGTATTCTAATGGCACTTACCTTAGTGACAACGATAGCAGGAGGAGAAATCGAAAATGCGGAAGCTGTAAATAAGAGTTATCCAAATTTTTATGATGATATTAGTAAGTTAGGAATTGAGGTAATAAAATGCGACAAGAATTAGGTAATAAAATTTTAATTGTAGGCCTTGGCTTGATTGGTGGATCTTATGCACAAGGATTAAAAAGTAAAGGATATTATGTTGCCGCAATTTCTAACAATCCTGATGATTTAAAGTATGCTATTGAACATCAAATTATAGATGAAGGAACAACCGAAGTAACAAAAGAATATTTAGAGAAATTTCATTTGATTATTTTCGCATTATACCCTAAAGTATTTGTAGAGTGGATTCACACATATGGTAATATGATTGCGGATGACACCATCATTACTGATGTAACGGGTATTAAAAGTGCCATTGTAGACCAAATTAATCAAGCGTTACGCCCATCAATTGAGTTTATTCCAGCTCATCCAATGGCGGGTAAAGAAGTATCAGGAGTACAAAATGCTGATTATAACATATTTAAATCGGCCAATTATATAATTACTCCTACTTCAAATAATACAAAAAAAGGTCTAGATGTAGCAAGAGCCATAGGTGAAGAATTAGAGTTTAATCATATTTCCCTTCTCTCACCACAAGAGCATGATCAAATGATTGCTTTCTTGTCTCAACTTACCCATTGTATTGCGGTTAGTTTGATGTGTTCACAAGCATCAGAACACTTAGTTGAGTATACAGGAGACTCATTTCGTGATTTAACTCGTATTGCAAGAATCAATGAAAATATGTGGAGTGAACTATTTATAATGAATAAAAATGAACTCCTATCACAAATTGATTTATTTTTAAAACAATTTGTTGACTTGCGCAATGCTATCCAAGATGAAAACATTGAAAAAATAAAAGAAATGATGATTCTTTCAACCGAAAGAAGATCATATTTTGATAAATAGGTGATTAATATGAATATGACATTTAAAAGGAAACTACCAACTCCCCAAGAGATTAAACAAATGTATCCTCTTGATGAAGAGTTGCAACAAATCAAAGAAAAAAACGATCAAGCAATAAAAGATGTATTTTTAGGAAAAAGTGATAAATTTATTTTAATTATTGGTCCATGCTCTGCAGATCGAGAAGATGCGGTAATTGAATATATCAAAAGACTTAGAGATGTTCAAGAAAAAGTAAAAGATGAGATTATCATTATTCCAAGAATCTATACTAATAAACCTCGAACAACCGGTGATGGATATAAAGGAATGCTTCATCAACCTAATCCTCAAAGTTCACCAGATATGCTAAAAGGTGTAATAGCAATTCGTAAAATGCATATGCGTGCCATTAAAGAAACGGGATTCTCCTGTGCAGATGAAATGCTATATCCTGAAAATCATCGCTACTTATCAGATTTACTATCATATGTTGCGGTAGGCGCAAGATCAGTAGAAGATCAACAACATCGTCTAACCGCCAGTGGTCTAGATATTCCTGTTGGAATGAAAAACCCAACTAGTGGAGATTTATCGGTAATGATGAATTCAATTAAGGCGGGAACGCATGCACATACTTTTATCTATCGTGGTTGGGAAGTAGAAAGCCATGGTAATGAATACACACATGCTATTTTAAGAGGTTATGTTAATAGTAAAGGTCATTCAACTCCTAATTATCATTATGAAGATTTAATTATGGTTGCACAAATGTATGAAGAATCTAATCTACCTCATCCTGCAATAATTGTTGATACTAACCACTCTAATTCAGGTAAAAGATATGAGGAACAAGTAAGAATTGCTAAAGAAGTTCTTCATAGTATGAAAGAATCACCAAAGATTGCTAAGATTGTAAAAGGGTTAATGATTGAATCATATTTAGAAGATGGCTGCCAAAGCGTAGATGGTGGTATCTATGGTAAAAGTATAACTGATCCTTGTCTTGGCTGGGATAAGACAGAAAAGTTAATCCTTGAGATTGCGGAAATAAGAAAAAAACAAAAGCAAAAAAATTAATTATTAGTTTAATCTAAAGTACTATAATAATTTAAGTTTTAATAAAATGTTAAAAGATATGTCATTATATAATGACATATTTTTTTTAGTATTTTAACATCAGATATCAATTTATAAAATAAGATCCCTTTTAAACAAATTTGAGTAAATGGTTCAAAGGTTTTGTTAATTGAAGATGATAAATCATTCATCTATAATTTATAAAGATTGTTACTTGCAAAAAATAACGAAATATGATATAATTGACATAGTCATAAGGGGTGATTATATGAGTAAAATGAATCTACCTAATAAACTAACTATATTTAGGATGCTACTAATTCCTGTAATAATGATTGTATATGCAATTAAACCACTTAATTCTCAACAAGTATTTAATGAGTTTGATGGATTCACTGTTGCTAATTTAATCATTTTAATTTTAATCATTATTGGTTCATTAACTGATTTTCTTGATGGGAAAATTGCAAGAAAATACAATTTAGTAACTAATTTCGGGAAATTCTTAGATCCGATTGCGGATAAACTATTAGTAATAACCGGATTTGTTATTTTAATGGATCAAAGTAATAAAGCAGGTAATGGCTTATTTACTTGGTGGATGTTAGCTATAATTCTTGCACGTGAATTTATCGTTTCTGGTATGCGACTTATAGCAGTAGAAAATGGTCGTGTAATCGCCGCAAGCAAGTATGGTAAAATTAAAACTACCATCCAATTTATTACATTGATATATTTATTTATCGGTATTGGAACAACAAAAGTAAATGCTTACACCATAATTGGTTTACTTTTTGTGTATGCTACACTTGTTGCAACAGTATTTAGTGGCATTGATTATTTAGTTAAGAATCGAGAAGTCCTTAATGACTCAGGTCAAAAAGGCACAAAAAAGAGAAAAAAATAGAAAGGGATTAATATGGCAGAAGAAAAAGCAAAACAATTAAAAATTGATGATATTGAACCTGAAAAAGATCCTGTCAAGGAGAAGGCACTTAATGAAGCTTTAAAAGCTATAGAAAAAAATTATGGTAAAGGTTCAATAATGAGACTTGGCGATCATGCCCAAGAAAAATTAGAAGTAATTTCGAGTGGTTCAATCGCACTTGATGCTGCCTTAGGTGTTGGGGGATATCCTAAAGGAAGAATTATTGAGATTTATGGACCTGAATCAAGTGGTAAAACAACCTTTGCTCTACATGCAATAGCTGAAGCACAAAAACGCGGAGGATATGCTGCATTCATTGATGCAGAACATGCACTTGATCCTGTATATGCTAAAAACCTTGGAGTAGATGTAGATAACTTGATCCTATCACAACCTGATGATGGGGAACAAGCACTTGAGATTGTTGAAGCTTTAATTAGAAGTAATGCAATTGATATTATAGTTATTGACTCTGTTGCTGCCTTAGTACCAAAAGCAGAAATAGAAGGTGATATGGGCGCAAGTCATGTTGGTTTACAAGCAAGACTTATGAGCCAAGCAATGCGAAAACTTGCGGGCGCAATATCAAAGTCAAAAGCAATTGCAATCTTTATAAATCAAATTCGTGAAAAAGTGGGCGTTTTATTTGGAAGCCCAGAGACTACTTCCGGTGGTCGTGCTCTTAAATTCTATGCAACCATTCGTTTAGATATTAGAAGAGTAGACCAAATCAAAGTAGGAGCTGATCCAGTTGGTAATGTAACTAGAATTAAAGTTGTTAAAAACAAAGTTGCACCACCATTCAAAACAGCTGATGTTGATTTAATTTATGGCAAAGGCATATCTCATGAAGGTGAAATTCTTGATATGGCAGTTAATTTGGATATTATTGAAAAGAGCGGAGCATGGTTTTCTTACAATGGTGACCGTTTAGGTCAAGGTAGAGAAAATGTCAAAGAACTCTTGAGACAAAGACCAGAACTTGCCCAAGAAATAGAACAAAAAGTAAGAGAAAAACTTTTCGAAAATTAAATTAAAGCAACGGTTATGATAAAATGGTCATAACCGTTTATTCAAAAAAAACTACAATATAGGAGGCATTATGAGTAAAGTAGTAATTTTTAATCATCCATTAATTGATCACAAACTAGCAATAATTAGAAGTGTTGACACAAGTACAAAACAATTCCGTGAAACTTTAAATGAAATATCAACTTTAATGGCGTATGAAGCAACAAGAGATTTACCTGTAAAAGAAATTGAAGTTCAAACTCCAATTGCTAAAGCTAAAGCTTTTGAGTTATCAGTAGAAGTAGTAATCGTTCCTATTTTAAGAGCGGGACTTGGAATGGTAGATGGAATTCATTCTTTAATACCTACAGCAAAAACAGGTCACATTGGCTTATATCGTAATGAAGAAACATTAAAACCTGAACGCTATTATGCAAAGTTCCCTTCAACTTTACCAAATGCAGTTGTGTTCCTAGTTGACCCAATGCTTGCAACAGGAGGAAGTGCTGTTGAAGCAATCAATATTTTAAAAGAAAAAGGCGCTAAAAAAATTGTATATATGGGATTAGTTGGGGTAGATGAAGGTATTAATAATATTATTAAACATCATCCTGACGTTGATATCTATTTAGCTGCTAAAGATGAAAAACTTAATGAAAATGGCTACATTGTTCCCGGTCTTGGCGATTGTGGCGATCGTATTTTTGGTACAAAATAAAGATAAAATAACTCATAAGAAAACAGATCTTATGAGTTTTTTACATAGTTTCTTCTACTTTACTAATAATAAAGAGGGAGGAATTAAAATATGGAAAAAACAAATGAATTGAATAAAATGTTATCCTATATTCATATGGGAAATAGTATATTTAGAGTGTATGGTAAAGAAGCCCTAAGGTTAAATGATGAAAAATTGATGAATATGATTAATGATGTTAGCAATCTATTTAAATCGCATGAAGAAATCGTAAGTAAACTTATTGAGAAGGAAAATGAACACGCAACCAATAGTGTTAGTTTTGCGGGGAGAATGGGAATATTTATTGAAAAGATTAAAACATTTAAAGATTCATATTCGATATGTCTAAGTGCTATTAAATCAGTTAATATGGGATTAATTAGTACTCTCAAGTTCTTAGGGGAAAACAACAATCTAAAAAACCCGATAAAAAGACAAATAATAAAGATAATAGATGATTATTGTTTTATAATTGAAAAAATAAAAGAATATGCCATTAATCTATGTAGCTAAAACTTAAATAAGAAAAAATATTTTATTCGTTTATAAAGTAAATTAATATATAAAAATATTAAATTATGATAAAATAATAAAGAAATCGTAAAATCTACACGAATACATGAGGTATATTTAAATGAATGATATTGTACTAGCAATTGTTGAATTATTAAGTGGCGTAGGCGTTTTTTTGCTTGCTTTTAAAATTCTATCGGAAAGTATTGAAAAACTTGCCAGTTCTGGTTTAAAGCACTTATTTAATAAGACATCAAAAAATAGATTTATTGGAGTAGGGATTGGTGCTTTAGTTACAGCAATCATCCAAAGTTCAGGCGCAACAACTATTATGATAGTAGGTTTTGTTAATGCTGGAGTTATGGATTTATTTCAAGCTACCGCAATGATTATGGGTGCTAACATCGGAACAACAATTACAGCACAGATTGTTGCTCTTAATAGTATTGATATTGTTGGTTATATTGTTATATTTACTTTTATTGGTATTTTTATGACTATGATATGCAAGAAGGATAAGACTAAAACCCTTGGTTTACTACTTGCAGGATTTGGACTTGTCTTTGTTGCTTTAAATATTATGTCAAGTTCAATGATTATCTTTAAAGATTCACCTTTTATTATTGATATATTACAAACAGTAGATAACCCATTCTTATTAATATTAATTGGTGCAATCCTTACCGCCTTACTTCAAAGTTCATCAGCGGTAACTACAATTATCATATCAATGGTATCAGCTGGTATTTCTATTGGTATATCACCTAATGCAGTATTGTTTGTCATTTTAGGAACAAATATTGGTACTTGTATAACTGCTCTAATATCATCTATTGGTGCGTCAGTAAATGCAAAACGAGCAAGTTTAATACACTTATTATTTAATATATTTGGAAGTATATTGTTTATTGTTATTTTACTAATATGGAAGAACTTTATGGTAGATACTCTCCAAAAATGGTTTGATTCCCCCGCAACGCAGATTGCGATGTTCCATACCTTGTTTAATGTTATCTCGACTTTACTATTTGTAGGTTTCATTAATGTATTTGTAAAACTATCAAAGGTAATAATTAAAGATAAAAAGGAAGAAAAGAAAACAACATATATTGATGATCGTTTTGTTCATACTCCAAGTATTGCAATTAATCAAGGTATTAAAGAAACAGTACGTTTAGGTGAGATTGCGATGAATGCACTTGATAAGTCGATATCTAATTTTATAAAAAAAGATATTAATGAAGAATCTACCATTAGAGATATGATTGCAGATATTGAAATTATTAATCGTGAAATTGTATCTTTCTTAGTAAAAGTATCATCTCAAGATGTTACCGAAAGTGATGAAAAGGTGATATCTGCTTTGCATTATAGCTTAAATGACTTTATTCGTTTAGCAGAGATTGCAGATAACATGATTAAATATACGAAAAATGTTATTAATAATGATATTGTGTTTTCCGAATCAGTTAATAAGTCCATTCAAGATCTTCAACAAATGTTGAATAATCAGTTTAATAATATTAAAACCATAATGCTAGAGTCTGACTATTCTATTATGCCTGAAGTAAAAGAATTAGAAGAAAAAATTGATAATATGCGTAGCTCGTTAATCAATGGTCATATTAAAAGACTTGAAGAAGGCATTTGTAAACCTCAAAGTAGTGGTGTATTTATTAACCTAATCTCTAATCTTGAAAGAGCTGGCGACCATCTAGATTATATTGCAGACATAATGCAAACAACGCAAAGGTAGGGATAAATAATGATTTGGATATTTATTGCTTTATTAGGTGCCTTTTTTACCTCAATGACAACAATAACTGCCAAAGTAGGTATCAAAAACGTTAATTCCAATTTTGCAACGACATATCGTACCGGGATAGTAATAATATGTGCATTATTAATGTGCTTAATTTCTGGTAATATTACTAAGATTAATCAAATAACTTTTGATAATGCCATCTTTTTAGGATTGTCAGGAATAGCAACAGGATGTTCATGGTTATGTTACTATAAAGCCTTAAAACTTGGAAACATCAATAAAGTAGCACCTATTGATAAATCTAGTTTTATTCTTACTAGCATTTTATTCTTAATTTTCTTTTTCAATGATACAACCAAAAATGGGAATGTACTAACAATAGTTATGCTTTTTGTATCAATGGTGTTAATGCTAGTTGGCACAATGATGATGATAAGTAAAGATTCTTCTCAAGAAAGTCAAAACAAGCAAAGTAAAAAATGGTTGCTTTTCGCAATCTTAAGTGCAGTATTTGCCTCACTGGTTTCATTATTTGTAAAGATAGGATTAAAAAACATACCAAGTGATTTAGGAACCTTTATTAGAACGATTGTTGTATTTGTTTTTGCTCTTGCTATTGTACTTGCGAAAAAAGATTATGTCGGAATAAAAGAAATAAGCAAAAAATCATGGTTGTTTTTGACTATATCAGGAATTATGACGGGGGGAGCTTGGCTTTGTGAGTATGAGGCTTTAAACTTTATTGGATCAAATCCTGTGGTAGTAAACTCCATCAGCAAATTAGCAATACTTTTAACGATGCTTTTATCATATATATTGCTAAAAGAGAAATTTACTAAAAAATCAATATTAGGTTTATTAATTATGACCCTTGGAATAGTATTAATAATAATATTTAGTCTGTAATACTTAAGGATGGTGACAAATAATGATTGATATAATTTACCAAAGAAGAAGCATTAGAAAATTTAAAGAAGTTCCCATTAGTGATGAAATAATCAATGAGTTATTAAAATGTGCTATGGCGGCTCCAAGTGCACGAAATATGTGTCCATGGGATTTCTATGTCGTTAGTAATAAAGAAACGCAAGCAGAACTTCGAAAAGTATCAAGAAACTTTAATTATGAATCGAGTGTTATGATTATTGTATGTGGAAATAAGAAAAAAGCATTAACCCAAAATGACAATGATTTTTGGATTCAAGATTGTTCCGCAGCTGTAGAAAATATTCTTCTTGCGGCAACCTCTCTTCATATAGGAAGTTTATGGTGTGGGATTTATCCAGTACCTGAAAGAGTGGAAAAGGTACGAAATATCATAGGTGCCGATAAAACAATCGTTCCACTTGCCCTTGTTCATTTAGGATATGCAGATGAAGAAAAAGAACCACGAACTAGATATAGCGAGGACTGCGTTCATTATATAAAATAATGACAGATAGATAATTCTATCTGTTTTTTTAATTTATGCAATCTTTTTGTCAATATTTTAAACTAAATACTATGAGGAAATGAAATCGGCCATCAACGAATATATAAGTATATTGGAGAAAACATTATGATTTTTGTTTAAGCGTAATGATAGAAAACAAAAATCTATGATTCATAAGCACTAATAATTAATATTCAAACAAAATTAGAAAACATGAAAATATAGAATCACAAGATACAAAAACATAACTAGTTAGTGAACAAGAAATGTTTTATGTTTCCTTTTATAAATTATTATAGGAAAAAATTGATAAGTTAAAATTGTGCAGATTGCATAAAATAACATATTATTACAATTTTTTTAGTAAACTTAACAATCTTAAAAACTTGACGTAGGTATGTAAAAGATATATAATCAAGTAAAATAAAGAAAGAAGAGGATTAATATGAAACACACCTTTATGATGTTATTATTAATTCTTCTCATAAACTACTTAATTTGTTACTACTTATCACAATATATATACGCAACATCAAGAAGAATTGATAATAATAAAGTATTATTAAAGTTTATCCATTATCCATATCTTAAGTCATTAAGAATAATAACTAGTATAGTTATGCTTTTTTTACATATGAGATTTACTTATTCCATTGAATTTTGGGTGGGAGTTTTCATTCTTTATATCGTTACGATTATTAGTTTTATTGATTATAATTATTATATTATTCCTGATAGATTAAATCTCGTGATACTAGTCCTTGGTTTATGTGTTTTATCGAATTTAGAGTTTAATGATACGAGTACCCAAATGCGCATCTATGGATTTATCTTAACTATGATTATATCTATATTATTATTACTTTTTATGAAATGCACGCATAAAGAAATCATTGGTGGTGGTGATTTGAAACTAATTACGGCTATCAGCTTGTTAATTGGATGGCATAACGTATTATGTGGTATCTTTTTAGCAAGTATTATAGCTATTCTAATTTACCCTTTTACGGGATTAAAACGTAATTTAATTCCGTTTGGTCCGTTTCTTTCTCTTTCTTTTATGATAATTTATTTATATGGAAGTGATTTAATCAGGTTATATTTAGGTTTATTAAAATAAAATGCATCATATTTGATATGATGCATTAATATTTAAAAGTATATTTTCTTTGTGTTATAGAAGTAATATCGCCATCATTATAGGTAGTATATTGATTTTGATATGTATGAAAGTATTTGTGTCCAATCAAATAGCTTGCATTAATTAAAATATCATAATCTTCATATTCATTATGATAATCTGCTTCTAAAGATATCTTAAATCCCTGTTGATAACTAGATTTTAGATTAGTTTGTAAAAGATTAGCATCAAGTAGGCAAAATTTATTATCGGTAGGGGATAAAAGAGAAATAAAATAAATCATTAATTCATTTTTCCATATTTCCTCATTTTTTGTATATTCAACACCATTTTCAACGTAAAGGTAGTTTCCATCTTTTATGTAATATTTAATCTTATTATTGCCTACAGTTCCAACTTCCCACTTTGTTTCAATTTCAAAATAGAGTGATTGATCTTTTCCCTTTTTAGTAACATACCAAGTTCCTTTATCAAGTGAGGTTTGTACTTGATTATCAAATGTTTTTTTCTCATATTCATAAGTAAAAGATAAATTAGGGAAATTATTAATTGTTTCAAATCCATCACGTTGATAGATCGATATAATTTTATCTATTGTCGTTTTATTTGAAATGGATTTAGGAACAAAGAAAACAATAACACCTATACAAATAATCAAAATAATAATACTAAAAATTATTATTTTCTTTTTCATTTTAAATTTCCCTCCCTATTAATTGTTTTGTTTTTTTATTAAGATATCAACGGCTTTTAAATAATCAATAGTTGGGGAATAACCATAATTGATTAATATTCCATTGGTTTTAAAGTATTCATAGGTAATACTCTTTCTTCCTCCATTAAGGGATTCATGATATTTTTCAATAAAAAGATTAGTAGGAAGAACAAAGATTTCTTTTTTCTCGGAAAATTCAATAATCAAAAAAGAGATTCCCCCCATTTTCATAACAGTTTCTAAATGTTTTATTTGATGTAAATAAATGTGTTTAAAAGAAAAACTAGTAGTATGACAACTTTTTGCTTCAAAATCAATATAGTAACCTTTGTAAATACCATTGTAGTCAGTTGTTGAAGGGGTACGATAATATGCTTCTACAATCCTTGCTTTATTTCTGGAAGGATAGTCAACTTTAACGATTTGAATGGGGGTTGGTTTTTTATAGATTGCGGCAATATTATTATTTAGATAATATGCATTTGAATCATTTATGGCACTTTCAAAATCTATACCAAGATGTGATTTGGCTAGATTGATAGATTTCTTTTTACTAATTGTATTAGTGTAACTTACTTTTCCATTTGGATATCTTATTCCATTATTCATTGTATCACCAATGATATTATAGCAAAAAAAAGTTGCAAAAACAAACAAAAAGAATAATGACAATTTAATTTTGAAATAATATTAATAGAAAAAGATGTACTTGAAATATAAAATTCATATAGGTAATAGTTTGACATTTATGGGAAAATATAGTATAATAGAATAGTATGGGTTATAACGTCTATTTATATAGATTTTAAATATAATTTAAATACAATAAAAAAAAGGAGAGTTAGAAAATATGCAAATGCCAGTATTAGCAGCTATTATTCTAAGTGTCTTTACTTTTGCCATTGGCGCGACTATCTTTGCATTCGTATTTTACAAAAAAGGTCGCAATAATGGTATTACTTTAACGGAAGATAAATATGAAAAGCTTGGAAAAGAAGCTAAAAGAATAATTGAAGATGCGGAAAAGGAAGGTTCTGAACGTAGAAAACAATTAATTGATGAAGCAAAAAAAGAAATTCAAGAACTTAGAGAATCATATAATCAAGAAGTTAAAGAACGTAAAATTCAACTTCAAGAAGAAGCCAATAAACTAGAACGTCGTGAAACAAGTCTAGATAATCGATCAGATAATTTAGATAAACGTGAAGCTTCTTTGATAGCTAAAGAAAATAAACTTGATACTAGAATTAATGAAGTTGAATCAAGAAGTGAAAAAGTTGAAGAATTGATAGCTGAACAAGAGAAAAAATTAATGGAAATTGCGGGTTTAAGTCAAGATGAAGCAAGACAAATTGTCTTTACTCGCTTAAAAGAAGAAATGGCAATGGAAATGGCCATTTATGTTAAAGAAGAAACCGAAAAAGCTAAATATGAAAGTGCTCATAAAGCTCAAGCTATTTTAGCAAATGCAATTCAACAATATGCTAACGAAACAATTCAAGAAAAAACAGTTTCAGTTATACCTCTACCAAACGATGAGATGAAAGGAAGAATCATTGGTCGTGAGGGACGTAACATTCGTGCAATCGAAGCTGTAACAGGTGTAGACTTAATTATAGACGATACCCCAGATTCAGTAGTTATTTCATGTTTTGATCCAGTTAGAAGAGAAATTGCACGTCGTACTCTTGAAATCTTAGTTAGTGATGGTCGTATTCAACCACCAAGAATTGAAGAAGTATTTAGTAAGTGCACAAAAGAACTTGAAAATGAAATGCGTGAAGAAGGAGAAAAAGCTGTCTTTGAAGTAGGAATAGGCAAGATTCATCCTGAACTAGTTAAGTTAATTGGAAGAATGCATTTTAGAACAAGTTATGGACAAAATGCTTTACAACATTCAAAAGAAGTTGCTTTCCTTGCAGGTAAGCTAGCAGCAGAAATCGGTGAAGATGAAATTTTAGCAAGACGTGCCGGTCTTCTTCACGATATTGGTAAGGCAACCGATCATGAAACAGAAGGAAGCCATGTTGAAATCGGAATTGAAATTGCTACAAAATTTAGGGAAAGCCCTACCGTAATAGATGCGATAGCTTCACATCATGGAGATAGCGAAGCAACAACCGTAATTGCTCATTTAGTTGCTGCTGCTGATACATTGTCAGCCGCAAGACCAGGAGCTCGTAGTGAATCATTAGATAGCTATATTAAACGTCTTCAACAACTTGAAGATCTATCTAATGAATTCAAGGGAGTTGAAAAAACATATGCTCTTCAAGCGGGACGTGAAGTACGTATCATAGTTAAACCTGAAGAAATAACGGATGCGGAAGCATATAAGTTAGCAAGAGATATTAAAAACAAAATAGAAACAACTATGAATTATCCAGGTAATATTAAAGTAGTTGTTATTAGAGAAGTTCGAGTTCAAGAAACAGCTCGTTAGAAAGAAAAAAATAATGAGAATATTAATGATTGGTGATGTCTATGGTTCAATGGGACGTGATATGCTATATGCAAATCTCGCTGAATTAAGACTCCAAAAGAAAATTAATTTTACAATTGTTAATGGGGAAAATATCGCCCATGGTTCAGGAATTAATGAGCATTATTATAAAGAATTATTAGAAAATAATGTAAATGTGGTGACACTTGGAAATCACGCTTTTCGCAATAATGATATTTATAATTTTATAAATAATGCAACTAAATTAGTTCGCCCCTTAAATTTACCAAATGGAGTACCTGGCCAAGGCTATGTTACCGTTAGATACAACAATATTACTATTACGGTATTTCAAGTTCTTGGTAGAACATTTATTAATGGTCCACTAGAATGTCCATTTCAAAAAACGGAAGAATTACTTGCAGAGATAAAAAGTGATATATATATTTGCGATTTTCATGGTGAAGCAACCAGTGAAAAAATAGCATTTGGTTTGTGGTTTGATGGTAGAGTAAACGTAATCGCAGGAACTCATACGCACATTCAAACTAATGATGCTCACATTCTTGATAAAGGAACAATGTATATTACCGACCTTGGAATGACAGGAGCTCGTGACGGTATTATTGGTGTTGATCCACAGATGATTGAGAAGAAGTTTATTCTTGGTCTTCCATGTCGCCATTTACCAATGGAAAAAGGGAAAAAACAATTATGTGGATTAATAATAGAAATTAATGAACAAACGCATAAAGTGACAAATTTCGAGGTCATCAATATGATACAATAGTAAATGTAAGCATAAAATCCTTTCTTTATGAATAGAATTAAGTGCAAACAAATTTACTAGGAGGTATTATATTATGGATGTATTAAAAGTTTCTTCAAAATCAAAACCAAATTCGGTAGCAGGTGCTTTAGCAAATGCTTTTCGTGACAAACAAGTTGTAGAAGTACAGGCAGTTGGAGCTGGTTCATTAAATCAAGCAATTAAAGCAATTGCTATTGCAAGAGGATATGTTGCACCAACTGGAAAGGATCTCGTTTGTATTCCCGCATTTAGTGATATTGTAATTGACGGAGAAGAACGTACCGCAATTAAATTAATTGTAGAATCTCGCAAATAAGTTGGCTCATGCCAACTTTTTGTTATAAAGGAGTGATAGTTTTGAATTTACCTACGCTTATGACATCAAGATTAATCATTAGACCAATATCAGTTCTTGATGCGGATGATATGTATGAATATGCTAAAACCCCATATGTAGGTCCATCGGCTGGATGGGAACCTCATAAATCAATTGATTATACAGTTGCGATTATTCGCAATATGCAAATGATAAAAAGCCCAAATGATCTTGGTAATTGGGCTATCGTTTATCGTGCAACGGGAAAGATGATTGGAACAATTGAGTTATATAATCATATACCTGAATTTAAAGCAGAACTTGGGTATGCACTCAATCCACAGTATTGGGGTCAAGGGTTAATTCCTGAGGCTGCTTTTGAAGTAATCACATATGGATTTGAATATTTAAGACTTAAACGAATTGAAGTAGGAGTATTAGTTGATAATTATCAATCACAAAGAGTTTGTGAGAAACTAGGATTTGTCAAAGAAGGAATTGCTCGAAATGGTTATTTAAGATATGATGGAATTGTTTTTGACAAATTACAATATGGCATGACTAATAAAGAATATTTTGAAAAATATGGAAAGTAGAAAATTATGAAAAAAGAAAAATATGGAAAAATAATTGAACCATCAATTAGAGAAGCAAGATATCGTAAAAATAAAGAAATTAACGTTTTTCAATTTATCCTTGATCCTAAGTATATTAATCTTGGAGCAGGAAAAAAATATTTATTAAAGACATATGGTTGTCAAGGTAACCTTGCAGATAGTGAAAAAATTGCAGGTATTTTGGAAATGATGGGATACGAAAAGACATCATCAGAAACAGATGCAGATTTTGTCTTATTTAACACTTGTGCTATTAGAGAAAATGCTGAAGAGAGAGTTTTTGGTGAATTAGGAAGACTTCAAAAATACAAAAAGCTTAACCCAACTATGTTAGTAGGAGTATGCGGATGTATGCCTCAAGAAGAAAAAATAGTACAAGCATTAAAGGAAAAGTATTCCCAGGTTGATATTATCTTTGGTACACACAATATTGCAATGCTTCCCGAATATTTATATGAAGCCCAAATCAATAATCAAAAAACAATTGAAGTATTATCAATAGAAGGTGACATCTATGAAGGTGTACCAGTAAAAAGAGATCACAATAAAAAAGCATGGGTTAACATTATGTATGGTTGTGATGAATTTTGTACATATTGTATTGTTCCATATACAAGGGGTAAAGAAAGATCTCGTGAACCAGAAGCAATCATTAATGAGGTAAAAGAGTTAATAAATGAAGGTTATATCGAAGTAACGTTACTTGGACAAAACGTAAATGCCTATGGAAAAGATTTTGTGAATCGACATTATACTTTCGCAAACCTATTAACTGATTTACATCAATTAGATATCAAGAGAATACGTTTTACGACTTCTCACCCTCGTGATTTAGATGATGCAACTATTGATGCGATGGCTTTAGGTGGTAACATTATGCCCCATCTTCATCTACCTGTACAATCAGGTAGTAATGAAATACTAAAAAAGATGAATCGCAAATATACGAAAGAAGATTATGTTGACAAAATAAACAAGTTGAAATCGAAAATTCCTGATATTATGCTTACAACAGATATTATTGTTGCCTTCCCGGGTGAAACGGAAGAAGATTTTCAAAAAACCATTGAATTGGTAAAAGAAGTAGAATATGCCGGTGCGTTTACTTTTATTTATTCTCCAAGAGTGGGTACTCCTGCTGCTAATTATCCTAATCCTTTAACAGAAGATGAAAAACACCATCGTTTAGATCAATTAAATGAAGTAGTTAATGAATATAGTTTAAAAGCTCATAAAGTTTTTGAAAATAAAATTGTTGAAGTATTAGTAGAAGGTGTAAGTAAAAATAATGAAAATATTTGGACTGGATATTCAAAACATAATATGCTTGTTAATTTTGAAGCGGATAATGTTCAAATTGGTGATCTTGTTCAAGTAAAAGTAACGAAAGCATATTCATGGCATCTATTTGGAGAAATCGTTAAATGAAGTTAAAACCACTATTTCAAATATTTATCAAAGGAATTCTTGCTGGAATATCTATTGGTATAGGAGGAATAATTTTCCTTAAAACAAAAGAACAAACTGGTTTAGTTGTCCTCCCCGCACTACTTTTTCCTATTGGATTAATCCTAATATGTAATTTTGACTTCTATTTATATACAGGAAAGATTTGTTACTTACCAAGCAGCATATCGCAAAAGACTACACTTGAGACCATAGTTAAACTGGTAATAGGTTTAATTGGGAATCTTCTTGGTACAACCATACTTGGTATTATCCTTCATCAAGTAATCCCACCAACTACCTTAGTAGAAAAAATGCTTGAAGTTAAAATTAATTATGAATGGTGGCAACTAATTGTTTTAGGTATATGTTGTGGTGGTTTGATTTATTTTGCAGTCGAAGGATATCAAAAGATAAACAATAATTTAGGTAAATATATCGTTTTAATTTGTTGTATTTCGGGATTTATTATTTGTGGATTTGAACATTGCATTGCTGATATGTTTTATTTTGCTTATGCTTTATCTTTTAACATTGATACTTTAACAACGATTTTACTTGTTATTGTAGGAAATAGTATAGGTGGAATACTGTTATATTTGCTTACTACTTTATGTTCTAAGTTAAAATAATTAAATATTAAAAGGTAATAGAATACCAATATTTGGTTAAACTATTACCTTTTTTTATAATACTTAGTAATAATGCTTTAATAAAATAAGCGATTAGCACAAAACATAAATGAATCATTTTATTATTTCATCTTGCATATAATCTAGTAAATAGCCAAATAATCGTCACCCATTACTTAAAGTATGAATATATTACTATTGAGGAGGGATATGTATGAATGAAGTACGCGAAATAGTCACTAGAGCTGTGGTTGCAAAAGGAAAGAAAATATTTAGAGTATGTGAATTAGTTAAACCAAATAATGATGCTTATAGTATTTTAGGTTGTTGGGTTATTAATCACGAGTTTGAAGCAGAGTTAGGAGAAAAGAAAGTCGATTTAAATGGCGACTTTGAAATTAATATCTGGTATGCATATGATAATAATTCAAAAACCGATGTTGCAAGAAGCAAGGCTCATTATAATGGATGTATTAAAGTAAGAGAAATTATATGTGATACAATTGATACAAACTGTGATGTAATTGCTCGTGTTTTGCAACAACCAACCTGCACAAACGCCAAGATTACCGATCAAGGAATTGAAGTAGAAGTAGTCTTTGAAGTGCTAGTAGAAGTGATTGGCGAAACTAAAATGATGGTAACTGTATTTAATTGTGCTGATCCAATGGATACCATAGATGATGATGATTTTGAAAATGAAATTAATGAAGATTTTATCAATGAACCAAATTAAACTAGGAGGTAAAATATGGATTATCATGTTGTTAGAATGAATGAAAAAATTGATCAAATTGCTTTAACATATAATTTATCGATTGACGAGATTAAAAGTAATAATCAACATATCAGAGATTGGGAACATCTAATTGCCGGGACTAGAATTAATCTTCCTCCCATACCAAATGCCTTAAGTGATGAAATAAATGATGTTGAGCCTTTTATTGAAGAGTATTATCCGAAAATAATGAGCGATTTTGATAATAATGAAAGTCTAAAGCAAGATGTTGTTGAAAATGAACAAATTGAAAAGAACAATGATGAAAAAGTGGTTAAGTCAACAACAGAAAAGCCAAAACCTTCAGGTTATCACCATCACTATAAACAAACACCATTTTATAATGGATATTATCCTCTTTATCCACCGTACTATCCTTACTATACTTCATATGGTAGAAGAAAAAGAAATAGTACGAATTATTAATAATCCATCTTTTGATGGATTTTTTTATTAATAAAAGGGAGTAAATAAAAACTCAATTCATCAATTATTTGGTATAATATAGTATATATATTTTTTAAAGAGAGGTGATAATATGAATCAATTTGATATTGAAAAAATCGTTGAAAAAATTAGAACGGAAAAAGACCAATGTAATTTACGAAGTCTTCTTTATGATTATCACCCGTACGATGTTGCGCAAATCTTTTCAGAATTAAATGAAGAAGAACGTCAGCTTTTTTATAGGACTTTTAAACCTGAAGAAATCGCCGATGTTTTTGAATATATAGATGAAGAAAAGGTTGTAACATATCTTGAAGAAATGAACTTAACAATAGGTGCCAAAATCTTAAATGAAATGGAAACTGACGATGCTGCCGATGTCCTAAATGAAATGGAAGAACCTGCACTTATTAAACATTATCTTGACGTTATTCCCGAGGAAAACCGCGAAGAATTAAACTATCTAACTAAACATGAAGATGATACTGCTGGTTCAATTATGTCAACAAACTATATTGAGATTGAAGTTGATATGGACGTTAAAGATGCTATGAAAAAAATGGTCCAAGAAGCAAGCGACTCAGAGCTCATTGATCCTTTATTTGTATGTGAAAAAGGGATATTAAAGGGCATTCTTACTTTAAAAGATTTAATAGTTGCTAGAAGTCCTAAGAAAATAAAAGAGATAATGGATGATAGTGATTTAGTATATTGTAATGTAGATGATGACATCAGTACTGCTACTAACATGATTAGAGATTATGGAATACAAGCTCTTCCTGTCGTTGATAATATGAAACTAGTCGGAATTATCACGATTGACGATGCTATTGATGAAGTGGTGGAAGATGTAAAAGAAGACTATAATAAACTTGCAACAGTCGAAGACGAAACACCAGAAAAAACTAATATTTTTAAAAGTATTATCCATCGTATTCCATGGCTAGTAGGTTTACTTGTTATTAGTCTATTAGTATCTAATATAACTAGTTCTTTTGAACAAGTAATTGTTGAAGTTACTATTTTTGCGTTTTTTCAATCAATGATTTTTGATATGGCTGGAAATGCAGGGACACAAAGTCTTGCGGTAACAGTTAGAAGTATTAGTCGACATGAACTAGATACTAAAAAAGGAATTTTAAAACATTTAGGTAAAGAATTTTTAATTGCTTTAGTTACAGCTTTAATACTAGGCACGATTACATTTGTCACAAGTTATATATATATGTTAATTAGAAATGATGCAAATCTAGTAAAGTGGTTAGTAGCTTTAATCTTATCCGGTTCATTATCTTTATCTCTTTTAGTCACAGAAATGCTAGGTTCTTTAGTTCCTCTTTTATTCTACAAAATAAAAGTAGATCCGGCTGTGGCATCTGGTCCACTTATTACGACACTTAGTGATACCATCTCTATTTTAATATATTTTGGTCTTGCTACACTTTTCTTAAGTCAAATACTTGTTGGATAGGAGGATAAATCAATGAAAAATAATAAATCTTTTGAAGAAATTATAAACACAATTGAAAATACAACCGATCTAACAAGTTTAAAACCAGAACTTGAGAAATATCATGATTTTGAACTTGCTAATATTATTTCAAATTTAAGTTCTGAAAAACAATCTGAGATTCTTAAACTATTTAGTGATGCGGAAATAGCAGATATTCTAGTTTATATGGATTCTGATGATACAACTGAAATCTTAGAAGATATTGAAGAAGAAAAGGTTGCTTCGATTATTAATGAGATGGAGCCAGATGATGCTACCGATATTTTAAATGAATTTGAGGATGAACAAGCACAAGTAATTATTAATCTATTAGATGATGAAGTAAAAGACGATATTGAAGAACTATCTAAATATGATGATGACACAGCTGGTTCTATTATGACAACTAATTATCTTAGAGCATATGATTCTTGGGATGTTAAGGATGCTATGAAAGAAGTCGTACAAAAAGCACCTGAAGTAGAAGTATTAAATACGATTTTAGTTGTTGACGCAAATGAAAAATTGGTGGGAACACTTGATTTAAAACAATTAATAATAACCAAAAGTCCTAAAAAAATAAGTGAGATTATGTTATCTCATTATCAATCAGTAAATGTAAATGATAAAATAGAAGATGTTGTCAAACTAATTAGAGATTATGACACATATATGATGCCTGTACTTGATAATGGATATATTAAAGGTATAATCACAATGGATGATGCTTTTAGTGCACTAACTGATGTTGTTGAAGAAGACTATGCAAAACTTGCTGGTTTAACCGAAGAAGTAGAAATTGATGACGGAATTGCTGCATCGGTAAAAAAGCGAATACCATGGCTAATTATTCTTCTTTTTCTTGATTTAATTGTTTCACTAATAATCTCTAATTTCAGTAGCGTAATTGCTTCAATTCCCCTACTTGCCTTTTTTCAAGCATCAGTCTTGGGGCTTGCGGGAAACGCAGGAACGCAAAGTCTTGCTATATCCGTACGTCGATTAAGCGACAACGAAGATAATAGTAATAAGCAACTATTTAAGCACTTGGTTAAAGAAACAATGTTAGGGTTATTGATAGGAGTACTATTAGGTGTTATTTCCTTTCTTTTAGTCGTAGGAATGCTTTATTTAAAGAAAGAAACGGAAATTCCTCCGCTTCAAATTGGACTAGTACTAAGTGTTTCCATCAGTCTAGCTGTTACTATATCAAACCTATTTGGATCGCTAATCCCAATTATTTTCTATAAATTAAAGATAGACCCTGCTGTTGCCTCTGGTCCCTTTATTACGACTATTAATGATATTATTGTTGTAGTAGTATATTTTGGTATAGCATTGTTATTATTACAAAATTATTTATAAAAAATATTTTGATATAATATATATGTACAAACAAAGTTGGTGAATTATGAAACAGCAACCATATTACAAAGATTTTAAAGAGTATATTGAACTAAACTATGATGAAAAGTTATCAAAAGTAATAAAAAAATATGTCAATGAAAACAAAGATAGTGTAAAAACAAACTATATTACAACAATAATACGAACAAGTTATTCCGAACATAAAATTATGGGTGTTTATTTTCAAGAAGATAAGGGTATAGACAACATTAAATTCTCTCTTGCAGTTTTAGCATATGTTGAAGTATATGGACGTGCTGGTAAATATAAAAACAGTAATTATGACACAGAAAGAGCTGAAATGTGGATGAGAATTGATTGTACAGCTATATTGAATAATGGATTGCATAACGTACAAATTATTGACTATCGTGATTATTCTAGAAAACAATATAATGCAAATACAACACTATCAAAATATTTACTAAGATATTTTTCAGTTGTAGAGTTAGATGATATTGCAGAAGATTTTCTAAATGAGTATTGTCCAGATGCATTATTACATCCAATGCCCCTTCCTGTTTTTGATATTGTAAAGAAAATGAACCTAAAGTTATACTATGCTCCTTTGACAGACTCTATCTTTGGTAGAACCTATTTCAATGATGCAGAAGAAAAAGTATATAATGAAAAGGGATATAGTGAAGATAAAAAAATAGAAGCGGGAACAATTTTATTAAATCGTCATTCGTCATTTATGGATACTATAGGCAATGAAGAAACTACTATCATTCATGAATGCATACATTGGAAATATCATAAAAAATTCTTTGAATTACAGTATTTACTTAATCCAAATAAAAAAAGTGTATCTTGTAAGCAAGTTGATACATTCATTAATAAATCGATTGAAGAAGCGTATGATTGGATGGAATGGCAAGCAAACGCACTATCACTAAGTATTCTACTTCCAAAAAAGACAGTAGAAAAAGTATTATCTGAATTAAAAGGAAAAAATGTGCCTAATCAAATAATATTAGAGCAACTATCAAAAAAATTCAATGTCAATCAATCAATTATGAGATTAAGATTAATTAAATTAGGATATAAAGAATATATAGGAATAGATAATATTATAGATAATAAAAAAATTAAATTATATTCTTTTACCCCATCTAGTATTTCAGATAATCAAACATATACAATTGATTTTAAAGATGCTGTGATATTATACGTAAGTAATAAAAAAATAAAAGAATTAGCGACTGAGAGAAAGATAGTCTATAGTGATGGATTTTATGTATTAAATGATAAAAAATATGTAAATAATATAAATGGCATAAATAGATTAACAGATTACGCTATTAATCACATTGATGAATGTTGTTTATTATTTGATATCAAATATTTATTTAAAAATAAATATGGAAAAGAATTTTATTCATATTGCTATTTATGTCGTGAATCATCCAATAATGTCTCATATCGATGCTACAATAGTGATAATCCGCAAAATGAAAAAATAGAATTACTCGCAGAAGATATGAGAATATATGGTGAAGAGATTGATGATGCAAATGAAATAATTAGAAAATTTAACGCTGATGATGTTGATTTTAGCTCCGCTTTTAAAATACTAGTTGATTTCTATGGGTTCAAATCACATGCTGATATTGCAAAATTGATAGGACAATCAGAGACTACCGTAAGAAATTATTTACAAGGAAAATCCCGACCAAGTAAACTAGAAAGTGTGCTAGCTATCTGTGCTGGTTTAAAACTATATCCAACAGTATCCGCGATTCTAATTGAAAAGAGTGGCTTTTCTTTAGGTGCAAAAAAACTTGAAGTAAGAAATTGCTATGATTTTTTGATTAATCAATGTTATCGTGAAGGATTAGAAAATTGGAACATAAGATTGAAAATTGCAAATATTGATGAAACTATACCATAAGACGTTAAATAAAATAAAGGTTAATAAATCAAATCAATTATAATATTAATAATTTATTAGCAGTTTACTTTTGATACTATAAAGGTGAAGGCATAATGCTTTCACCTTTTTTTTCATATCTAAACATAAAAAAACAATTTTTTTCCGCAAGTTACTTGCGGA
>JBJEEE010000073.1:0-31741 GCA_051872775.1 Bacilli bacterium | reverse complement strand
TCAGCCATAACAACGAAAAATCCCATAATCATACCAAGAGGTATTAATACCCATGAATATGTAGACGATCCTAGTGTTGAGCCTATTGATTGTGCTATCGGCATAAATCCCATATTGGCGCCGGTAAGTAGTAAAACTAATCCAATGTATGAATATCCTATACCTATAAATGTTTTTACTATTTTTTTCTTGTTTTCTTTGAAAATTATTAATTCAAAAATCAAACTAACAATTACAATTGGTAATAGGGCAAGGGCAACTTCACCCAAAATCTTTGTTAAAACATTTCCAAAGTTTATGCCAAATGAACTAAAACTATCTACTACTATTTCTGAACTATCGGTATTTACATTTACTTTTGTGAACAGACATAAAACAACAACCGAAAGTATAGGACCAATTGAACATAAGGCAACGTAGCCAAAGCTGTCATCTTTATTGCTTTTTTCCCCATTGATTGAAGCAATACCAAGTCCAACTGCCATTATAAACGGTACCGTCATTGGTCCTGTTGTTACCCCTCCAGAGTCAAAAGCAAGTGGAACTAAATTACTTGGAATGTTAAATATAAAAATGAAAACTAGTATGTATGATACCACTAAAATAATTCTGATATCAATTTTTAGAACAACTCTTAAGACGGCAAACATTAGGAATACACCTACCCCAAAAGCAACCATACATATTAGAAGCATATTATTTATACTTACCTGATTTGCAAGTACAATAAGATCTGGTTCTGCAATTGTAACAATCATCCCAATAAGAAAAGGGAGTAATAGTAAAAGCCATAGTTTTCGTTTTTCTGTTATGTATTTACCTACCCCTTGTCCGACATTCATCATTGACATTTCTGCCCCTAATGTGAATAAAGACATCCCTATAATTACCATTAAAGTAGCCAGAATAAAGCCTACCATAGGCCATACTCCTAAAGGTATAAAGAAACTGATTATTATTACAATTACTGAAATAGGAATAACTGAAAATATCGATTCTTTAATTTTATCAAATAATTGTTTTTTCATCTTTTACCTCCATTTTCACAAAAAACACAATTATTAAATCTATAATAATTGTATTTTATTTTGATTAATTTGCAAGTACACCAACAATAGGCACTAAGAAAAATACAAGCCATCCTGGATGCCATGCTTGAATAGTAAAGCCTAGTACCAAATAAACAATTACACTAACAATAAAAGCAAGACCCGTCCATAACGCTTTGCCCTTTTTTTCAAAAAGACCAAGTACAATCTCAAAAAGTGGAATTGCTAAAAATACAACCCATCCTGGGTGCCACTTGTCAAAGCAAAAGCCTAAAATTAAGAAAATTAAAGTTGCTAAAAGCGGAATAAGTCCATGAATTTTTTTACTTATCGAATGACGTTTTGTCTTTCTAATATTAATTTCAATCCCGTTTATCGTTGTTGTTGTTTTTTCGTTTTCATTCATTATTGTTCACACCTCATTAATTTAATCTAATTTCACCACTAAGTGATGATATATTGTTTTCTTTTACATTTCCCTTTAATGTAACATCACCACTGGTTGTATGTCCTTTTACTTTCTCAATTTCACATGCATTTGATGAAATATCACCACTAGTTGTATTAAAAGACATAAAATTTGTTTTTAGTATATTACTTGAAAAATCGCCGCTGACTGTTTTTAAGGTCAAGTTTTCACAAGTAATTGAATCAAAATGATAATCACCACTTACGGTATTCAAACTAATGTTTTGTACGTTTACCTCTTTTATTTTGGTATCACCACTTACATTTTTTGTGCTAAAATCGCTACCCATTAATGATTCAATTGATAGATCACTACTAACACAGTTTAATCTAAAATTATATGTTTTTAATTTGCCAATAATAAAATCGGTTGATACTGCTTTTATGCTGATATTTTCAAATCTAATATTACTATCAATTTCTATTTCAATACTACCAAGGCTAAGATTAAAACCAAAACGATTAGTATCACTATCAGAAATAGTTATATGATTATTTTCATTAGTTATCTCAATGTAATCAGAGATACTATCATCGATTGTAAATGAAGTTTTATTACTATTTTTAATAATAATTTCATCGACAATACCTGTTTTTAAACTTATCGTTAGATCATACACCGTATCAGATTGTTGTGTTTTTATACGTTTAATGAAAGTATCAACATCACCAATCTTACTTATAGTTTCCTCTTCTGTCATCCCCGCCTCACTACAGATGTCAAACCAGGAAAGACATTTCGCAATAACGCTATCTTTATCTTCAGCATGCTCATCTTCTAATTTTATGCGTAATAATTCTAAATATTCATCTTTATTCATTATTATCCCTTTCTTTCAATAGGTTTTCAGCCTCTTCTATGGTGATATCTCCTTTTCGTAATGCGGCATATATTTCTTCCTTTGATAGTTTTGAAGTAGGCAAAGCATCGCTTTTATCAAATCCTAAAGCATATATTACTTCTTCTAAGTTCTTTTTTACCGTTGGATATGAAATATTTAATTCTTTTTCAATTAATTTAATATTTCCTGCATTCTTTAAAAAGACAAGTGCAAACTCTTGTTGACTGCTGGTTAAATAATCAAATTTTGATAAATGAAAGTCACCATGAATTTTTGTATCACATTTATTACAGGTAAGTTCTGTTGCTTTTAAGTTTTCACCACAGATAGGGCAAATTCCAATAATCTTCTTTTGCATATTATTATTCCTTTTTTTATTTTGTACTTATATTATAATTAATTTTATTTATTCTGTCAACATAAATGCAAACAAAATCAATATTAAAATTAATTTTATTAATTATATAATTAATTTTATTAATTTTAAGATTAAAAAAATGAGTATACAATTGTATACTCATCTATTTTTTAATTCATCTAAATAACGAGAAGCTTCTTCTCTTGTCTTAAATGATATAACTTTTACATCATATTTCGATAATAAATCAATAATGCGAGGACGATATAATTCAGGAAATGACCAAATCCATTCTAAGAACTCAGGATCATAAGTTTCAATACATCCTTCGGTGATATCATCCCTTTGAATATTTTCATATTGTTTAATGCGTTTTAAAACGCTTTTTACGCATAGATATTTACTATAATCTAAAAAGATAACTAAAGTAGCACGAGATAAGCGTTTTTCAAGAGTCGAACCATAATTACCATCAATTATCCATTCATCTTTTGTGATAATTTCATCAACTTTATTGATAAAGTCATCTTCATTTGGTTTTTCAAAATTAGGTAGCCAGTACACTTTGTCTAGATGATAAACAGGAATTCCTATTATTTTAGATAGTTCTTTCGCAAATGTAGACTTACCTGCTCCGGGAGAACCGATAACTAATATTCTTTGATATTCATCCATATTATGCTCTTAAGGTTACTTTATATTGATATTCAAGTGAGCGAATAATCTTCGTCATTTTACTATTGATTACTTCATCAGTCAAAGTATCAGATGATTCAAGCATTACTTTTACTGCAACACTCTTTTTACCTGATTCAATATTTTCTCCACAATAAACATCAAATACTTCTACATCTTTAATCATTTTCTTATCAACTCGATATATTGCTTCGATTATTTCACCGATTTCTTGCTTATCATCCATTATAAAGGCAAGGTCTCTAAATACAGGAGGTACTTTTGATACAGGAACATATTTAGCTAATTCATCTTTTTTCATAAATAAATCATCAAGTGCAATTTCAAATACATAAGTATCCGTTATATCTTGGTCTTTCATATATTTTGGATGAAGTTCGCCCACAAAGCCAATTACTTTATTGTTATATACAATCTTAGCACTGCGACCAGGATGAAGTTCTGAACATTTGTTTTCATCATTCATCATTGATACATATTTTACTTCAATATTTAAATTCTTAAATAATAGTTCCAAAACACCTTTTATATAGTAAAAATCTACTTTATTACTTGATGAAGTCCAAAGATTTGTAGCTTGAACTCCTTGGATAGCACCAGCAACGCACCAATCTTCATAAGTGTTTTCCCCATCATAGTAATAGCGTTTACCTATTTCATAAATAGCAAGATTATTTATACGACGAGCGTTATTATACTTTAATACATCTACTAGACTTGTAACTAAACTACGACGCAATACTTTTCTTTCTTCACTCATTGGATGAAGTAGCATTATTGGTTTATGATCACCATATAATACTGCAAACTCATTTGCTTTATCTTCGCTTGTTAGAGAATATGTCACAGTTTCACTTAAACCCACACCTCGTAATGTTTGTGCAATGGTTCTTCTTATCTTTTGTTCTTTTGAATATTCAGCACATACGTTCATAGTAGGAAGTGATTCTTTTAAATGTTCATAACCATAAATACGAGCTAGTTCTTCAACTAAATCTTGTTTAATAGTAATATCTAAACGACGATTAGGTACAAAAACATGAATTTCTTTGCCTACAATATCTGCTTTAAATGAAAGTGATTCAAAAATATGTTTCATTTCTTTTAAATTAATGCTTACACCTAAATAATCTTTAACATACTTTTCAGTTAAAGTGATTTCTCGATCTTCAATGTGGTTAGTACCTTGATGTACATAACCTTTGCAAACTTTCCCACCGGCATATTTTTCTAATAAGTAACATGCATAGTTAACGGCAGCTAAACTTTGATTTAAGTCAACTCCTCGTTCAAAACGTACACTTGATTCGCTACGTAAGCCAAGTTTACTTGAAGTTCTTCTTACACTTAGTGGTCTAAAAACAGCTGATTCTAAAACAAGATTTTTGGTATCCTCGGTTACTTCAGTGTTTTCTCCCCCCATTACACCCGCAAGGCACACAATTCTTGAGTCATCTTCACCATTGATATTATCAGTTATGACAATATCACTTCGATTAAGTTCTCGTGTTACACCGTCAAGTGTAACTGTCTTTTCACCGTTATGTGCACGACGTACTATAATCTTATTGCCAAGTTTATCTTGATCAAAAGAATGAAGTGGTTGACCAAAAAGCATTAAAACGTAATTTGTAATATCAACAACATTATTAATAGGTCTAATACCACTAGCGATTAAACGAGCTTTAATAAAAGCAGGAGATTCAGCAATTGTAACATCTTTAACGACTCTTGCATAATAACTATAGCAAGTTGAGGTTTGTAATTCAACTGCAATTTCATCTTTTGTTAAAACATCGGTTTCATGAATTTCATAAGGTAATTCTTTTAAACCTTGATTATAAATAGCATTAACATCTTTAGCAACACCAAGCATTGATAGTAAATCCATACGGTTAGGAGTAAGTCCTAATTCAATAATGGTATCATCAAGCATCAAATATGCAAGTGCATCTTCTCCTGGTTTAGCATCATCATTTAAGATGTAAATACCATTAGCATATTTTTCTGGTACATATTTATTTTCAAGTCCTAATTCTTGTAAAGAACAAAGCATACCATTAGAAGGTACACCTCTAATTACTGACACTTTTATTTCTCCTCCTGGAAGTTTAGTACCAGGAAGGGCAATGATTACTTTTTGTCCTTTTGCGACATTTGGTGCACCACATACAATTTGTGAAACATTATTACCAAGGTTTACTTGACAAACCGATAAATGATCAGAGTTTTCATGTTTAACAACATCTAGTACTTCACCAATGACTAATCCCGATGTTGGAAGAAGTTTTCCATATTCTTCAATCTCTGTGGAATATAATGACATTTTTTGGACTAATTCATCACATGAAACATTTATATTTACTAATTCTTTAAGCCAATTATATGAAACACGCATATTATCTTTCTCCTTTAAATTGAACTAAGAAACGCTTGTCATTTGTATAGAATTGACGAATATCATCAATACCAAGTCTTAGCATTGTTAATCTTTCAATTCCAATACCGAAAGCAAATCCACGATATACTTCAGGATCATAACCACAATCCTTTAATACATTTGGATGTACCATACCAGCACCAAGTACTTCTATCCAACCATTACCTTTGCATAAACTACATCCTTTACCACCGCATTTGAAGCAACTTACATCTACTTCTACACTAGGTTCTGTAAATGGAAAATATGAAGGGCGGAAACGAATCTTTCTTTCTTCTCCAAACATCTTTTTTGCCACTAAAAGAAGTGTGCCTTTTAAATCAGACATCGTAATATTTTTATCTACCACAAGTCCTTCACATTGCATAAATTGATGTGAGTGGGTAGCATCATCATCGTCACGTCTAAATACTTTTCCTGGGCATATTATCTTAATTGGCTTTCCTTCTTTTGCAAGCATTGTTCTTGCTTGTACAGGAGAAGTTTGGGTTCTTAATAATACATTATCGGTAATATAGAATGAATCTTGCATATCACGGGCAGGATGTCCTTTAGGAACATTAAGAAGTTCAAAATTAAATACATCAAGTTCAACTTCAGGTCCTTCCGCAATCGTATAACCCATTCCAAGGAATAATTCTTGTAACATTTCAACTGTTTGCGTTAGGGGATGAGTTGTTCCTAGATTAAATGTTTTACCAGGAAGGGTAACATCAACTTGTTCACTTGCAAGTTTAGCTTCTATTTCTTTTTCTTCAAGTACTTTACGAGCATTTGATACTAACTCTTCTATTTGAGCTTTTATTGAATTGGCAAGAGCTCCGATTTGCTTTTTTTCTTCAATACTTAAAGTCGCCATCTTTTTCATTATTTCGCCAAGTGGACTCTTTTTTCCCATATAATATGCACGTAATTCATTTAGTTCTTGATTAGTTTGTGCATTGGCTATTGCGGTTTTAGCTTCTTCTAATATACTTAACAATAATTTTTCCATTTTATCCTCCTTATAAATAAAAAAATCCTTTATATAATATAAAGGACGATTGTTAACCGTGGTACCACCTTATTTTGAAAGTATAACTTTCCTCATTATTCTTTAACGCAGAATTTACGTTCCGGATTAGGGACTCTCCTGAGGTGAACTTTAAAAATCATTTTATAAACCAGCTTACAGTCACGACTAGTTCTCCCTAAATAAAATTACGATTTTTAAATCTTCTCAATCAACAATTTTTATTTCCTTATTATTATATCACATTATATAAAATTCGGTAAGATTTTTGCAAGAAAAAAAACCAAATTATTGGTTTCTTTTCTAACCCAATTCTTTCCTTATTGTAGAGTAGGTGGAACAGAGTTATTTGGTTCATTTACGTGAACTTCACTACAAGTGTAGTTTGGAATAAACTCATTCTGTAAAATATGATGATGTACAACTTCAGTATGGAATGTATGAATGTATGGTTGTTTTGTTATATGATATTGATCTATTACTTGTTTTGAACATGTCACAATTGGCGGACATTCTTTATAAATGGTAGGACATTTGGGACGATTGCATCCACAGTTTGATTCAGGTTTAGGCATTTCATCTGGTTGTTTTTGACAACATTGTTGAGCACCATTTGGATTCATGAAATTATTTCCCATAAATCTAGGCATTGTCTCACCTCCTCACACTTCATTATATTATATAAATATAATTTTGATTGGGCAGATTTCATTCATATTATGACAAATATTGCTTTTTTTATTTGTTATAATATTAAGTAATTAAAAAAGAAAGAGGTAAATAATATGTATTTAACGCCAGTTGTAATTGAACAAACATCAAGAGGAGAAAGAAGTTTTGATATTTATTCACGCTTATTGCAAGATCGCATTATCTTGATTTTTGGGGAAATTAATGAAGCAATTAGTGCAAGTGTGATTGCGCAAATGTTGTTTTTAGCAAGTTCTAATAAAGATGAAAATATCTATCTATATATTAATTCACCTGGAGGAGAAGTCAGTAGTGGTCTTGCTATTTATGATACCATGAAGTATATTCCTTGTAAAGTTTGTACCATCGGTATGGGGCTATGTGCTAGTATGGGAGCTTTTCTTCTATCCAGTGGAACTAAAGGTTTACGTTATGCTTTGCCACATACTAAAATTATGATTCATCAACCTGCAGGTGGGGTGCAAGGTAAAGCTAGTGAAATTATGATTGTTGCGGAAGAGATAATCAAAACTAAAAAGATGCTTAATGAGATTTTAGCTCAAAACACAAATCAGCCCATATCAAAAATCGAAGTTGATGTTGAAAAAGATTATTATATGAGTTCGTTTGAAGCAAAATCTTATGGTATTATTGATGATGTATTATATCAAAAAAAATAAGGCTTCACTTAAAATGAAGTCTTATTATACCACGAAGGGTAATCATATATTTCAATTCTTTGTTTAGTTATAGGATGAAGGAATTCTACCTTATAACTATGAAGATGAAGGATATCATTTTCATTTGCCTTATCATTATATAATAAATCACCTAAGATAGGATGTCCCAAACTTAAAAAATGAAGGCGTAACTGATGAGTTTTTCCAGTACAAAGTAGTGCTTCGACAATCGTCGTTTCCTTTTTTCTTTCTAAAACATTAAATATTGTCTTACTATTTATAAAATCAAAAGTCGTTCGTCTTTTTATAATGCTATCCGGATCTTTTTCAATTCCACATTCTATAATTCCTTGGTTATTTTTGATGATGCCATTTGTTTCAAGTAAATAATATTTTTTCATATCGCTTTGTTTCATTAATGTTAGCATATAACTATTTTTTGCTAAAACGATAATACCTGATGTTGCGGCATCAAGACGACTAACAAAATGAATATTTGCGACAATGCCTTTTTGAAGATAATATGACATTACATAATTTGCTAAAGAATGATCATAGTGCTTACGTGTAGGAATGGTAGCAACATTACTTTCTTTACTAATAATTAAAAGATATGAATCTTCATATAGTATTTTTAGGTTACCTTTTACGGACTTTATATTTTCACCTTGCGTACTAGAAGGGAAAACAAGTTCTAAAAGATCGCCTTTTTTCATTTGATAAATAACACTTACCGTTTGATCATTCACTAAGATTTGACCATTGCTGTTTTTTAAACTTGTAATAACATTACTTGGAATTTTTACTTTTATTAAAAATTCATATACATTACAATCTTCTTCTATATTATATCTAAAAATCATATTTTACCATCGTTTTAAAGAGTTCATATTGATTTCTTCCTCAAGAGGATCATTATTATTTCCATCATCACTAAGTGAATCATATTCTTGAATTAAGTGGTGAAGGGTCGTCATTTCATCATCTAGTTTTGCACCAGTAATAGCAACATGATAAAGTCGCTCTTTCAAATCAAGAGGTATATTTTTTTGATATTTATATTTCAACGAATGTTCTATACTTGCCCAAAAATGCATAGCGTGCGTCCTTATCTGAAATTCAAGTTTGACTGGAACTTGACCACTTATGGTCTCTACGTTATATCCCGCAAGAATGTGAAGGGAACGATATCCACTTGCTTTCATGTTCTTTATATAATCTCTAACCTCAATTACTTTAATATCTTTACGAGCTTTAATCAAATCGCATATTACATATACATCATCAATGTATTTGCAAGTAATTCTAACCCCTCCTATATCATAAAGGGCTTCATCTATTTTTTCAAAAGGTACATTCATACGTTTAGCTTTATCAAGAATGCTATCAATGGATTTAACACGCCCTGATACAATTTCAATTGGACAGTATAGTCCATTTAATTGATATTGTTTCTTGATACCTTCAAATTTAAGAATAAATCCTTCTACCGCAAGTTCATAGGGTTGTAAAAAACGGTCCCAATTAAAATTGTTCTTTTCTATCATTTAAATCACCATTTATTATTATACCATACTTTAAATTTTTCTTTATGTTTTATGCCTTAATTAAATAATAAAAATATTTAATAAATAAAATTAACGGACTTTTATATTTTTATTGTTATCTTTTTAAGCATTAATGTTGCATTTTTATTAAATTTCGATATAATACTTATATAGTTTATAAAGGTGACATTATGACAAAAGAAAATACAACAATTTTTAAAACATTACTATCCAAAGCAGAATACAATCGACTAAAAAAAGAATATAGTGATAAACCAAGTAACTTACAGGTTAATTACTATTTTGACACGCCACGTTTTACGCTTAAAGCATCTGATATTGGCTTACGTGTAAGAAAAAGAGACACTTATGAACTAACTTTAAAAAGGAAAAAAGGATATGCCTTAACTGAGATTAATGAAGAAATTGATGAAGAAACCTTCAAAAAGTTTATGAGTGATGGTATTATTCCTTCTGTTGAAATCACCAATGAACTTTCTGAAATCATCAAGGGTCAAAGAATTGTTTGTTATATGTCTTTATCTACATTTAGGATTACTTTCCCATATCAAAATGGAAAAATATCAATTGATTTATGTCAATATGTTGATACAACTGACTATGAATTAGAGTACGAAACTTCCAACTATGAAGAAGGAAGAAAAATATTTGTAGAATTTGCGAAAGAACATGGAATTACTTATAAGAAAAGCCAAACAAAGATTAAAAGAGCTTATGAAGCTTTAAAAACTAAATTATAATTTAAAAAAGTGTAAGAATTTCTTACACTTTTTTTGTATTAGATATAAATTCGTTTTTTAAAATGATTCGTAATGTCTTAACTCTTTTGGTAAGAAGATAGTAATATCTTCATTATTATATCCAACTTGTAAATCACTTTCGTTGATTATTATTGGTCGTTTTAAGACACTTGGATAATTAATTATAAATTCAACTAAAGCTTTAACAGACATATTTTCAGGATCTAACTTTTTCTCTTTGAATATTTTTGAACGAGTAGAGATAATGTCATCAAATCCATTTTCACTATTGGCAAGCATTCTAAATATATCTTCTTCACTTAGTTTAATACTAAATATATTTTTTTCAGAATATGGAATATTATATCTATCAAACCACTTTTTTGCTTTACGACATGATGCACAACTTGGTGTAGTATAAATCTGTATCATTTTATCACCTCATTCAATCAAACATTATATAAAATGGTAAATAAGATACCTAGTGCAAGAAAGAATAATCCTACAAGTAAGATATGTGCAAAACTATTTTTGTTAGCATGTTTTGCAAGTTTATAGTCATAGAATGTTTCGTATTTACGGTCTGAAACATTCTTTTTAAATTTACCAATAAAGAGTCTTAATCCATAACCTATTATATCAAAAGCGCCTTCATTTGATAAAAATACTAATAAGCCAATCCCAGTTATTACAACTCCAGGTATAGCAAGACCATCACTTAATATACGATAGATTTCTTTTGTACTTTCTTCAGTAAAGATATTACGTGCAGAAATAATAACGATAAAAACGATTAATCCAATAACAAACGGAATTAAATATGGAAGAATATTTTTTTTAAAAAATTCCATAATGTTATTTTGTTATTCCCTTATATTCTTCAACGTATTTTTCAAATTCGGCTGAATTACAATATACATAATGTCCAGGATATACTTCACGCATCGATGGACCTTCTTGTGAATAATCATGAGCAGCTACTGGATTATAAGTGATTCTCTTTCTCTTCTTTTCAGAATATGGATCAGGAAGAGGTATTGCGGAAAGAAGTGATTTTGTATAAGGGTGGAAAGGATGAGCAAATAATTGTTCACTAGTCGCAAGTTCGACAATTTTTCCATAATACATAACGGCAATTCGATTAGAGAAATACTTAACTACTGCTAAGTCATGGGCAATAAATAATGTTGTAAGTCCCATTTTCTTACTTAGATCATTTAATAAATTGATTACTTGGGCTTGAATTGAAACGTCTAGAGCAGAGATTGGTTCGTCCGCAATTATTAATTCAGGATTTAAAATTATTGCTCTTGCAATACCAATTCTTTGACGTTGTCCACCTGAAAACTCATGAGGATAACGAGTTGCATGTTCTGCTACAAGTCCTACGGTATCAAGAATTTTGTATACTTGTTCATCAATATATTTTTTATCTTTAATTCCTCTAATAATTAATCCTTCTGCAATTATATCACGAACTGTCATACGAGGATCTAGTGAGGCAATTGGATCTTGGAAGATCATTTGTACCTTATTCATGATTCGACTCTTCTTTGCAATTCTAAGTTCGTTTTTATATAGAGTGTCAAGATTATCTAGTTTTTCTGGATCTGTTTCCTTTTCAATTAATGGTAGGTACTTACTTTTTACTCTAGCTACTTCTTTTTTAGCATATTCCTTATTACATTTCTTATGATCATAAATAGCTGATTTAATTCTAGCACGGTTTAGTGCAAGTTCTTCTATTAAAATACTTTCGCTTTCAGCAGCTAACTCTTGATATTTTCTTTCAACTTCTTCATATGGTTTACCAGCATTTAATGCTTCTAACCAATCTTTTTCGTATTGTTCCATACGTGCTTTATGTTCAGCACGAGCTTTTTGCATGGCAACTTTATAAGTATTAACACCAGCCGCAATACGAGTTCCTTTAAAATATACCGATCCACCAGTGATATCATAAAGACGGATGATAGAACGTCCTGTAGTTGTTTTACCACAACCAGATTCACCAACAAGACCAAATACTTCACCTTTCATGATTTCAAAGCTTACATCATTGACAGCTTTATTTACGTATTTTCCTGATTTGAAGTATTGTTCAAGATGTTCAACTCTTAATAAAACGTTAGGATTAGGTTCTTCTGTTCGTTTAATCTCATCAGGAGAAAATTCTCTTGGTTTGCGACGAGGAACATAATATTCTTTTGAATGTTTAAATTTTACATTTTCAGCCATATTATTTTCCCTCCAATTCATCTAATTCTCTTTGTTTTTTTAGACGTTCAACACGTTCAACGATAATCTTTGGCATTTCAACTTTAGGAGCATCGGGATGTAGTAACCATGTTGCAGCATAATGGGTATCCGTAATTTTAAATAGTGGAGGTTGCATCTCAAAATCAATTTCAAGAGCATACTTATTACGAGCCGCAAATGCATCGCCTTTTGGTGGATAAATCATGTTAGGTGGAGTTCCTGGAATTGATTCAAGTTTATCTTTAGTATGAAGGTCAGGCATACTACTTAATAGAGCCCATGTATATGGATGACGTGGTTCATAGAATATTTCTTCTGATAAACCATATTCAACAATTTTACCCGCATACATAACGCCAATACGATCAGCCATATTCGCAACAACACCTAAGTTATGCGTAATAAAGATTACCGATAAATTACGGTTTTTCTTAATATTATTGATTAATTCAAGAATTTGTGATTGAATAGTAACATCAAGAGCAGTTGTAGGTTCATCACAAATTAGGATATCAGGGTTTGCGGAAAGCGCAATAGCAATAACAATTCTTTGACGCATACCACCTGAAAATTCAAATGGATATTGTTTAAAACGAATAACAGGGTCAGGAATACCTACTTCTTCAAGAAGTTTAACTGCTTTAGCCTTCGCTATCTTCTTATTCATTTTCGCAACAACACGTGATGCTTGCTCTTTTAAGAAGTCAATAATTTCTATAACATGATCATGAACATTAAATTCACCATCATGAGCAATATCATGTTCTAAACTATAGATTAAGTTTTCAACAATCTTACAAATATTGGATAAAGCTAACTCTAAATCTACTTGTACTAGAGGACTTAAAGTCCAATCTACTTTTTTACCCTCATTGACTAAAGCATCATATTTTGCCTTTTGCTTATTATATTTCTTTAATTCAATTGGGTTAGTCTTTACACCATAAAAATAACGTTTTATACTTGCATTAATAGCACTTGAGAAGACATATTCCGTACTATTCTTATGGATTTCAAGTCGATCAATTCCTTGTTTTACCTTTTCAGATAATTCATATGCTAAACTTGTAACAACTTTTTTATCAATATTGCCACTATGTAAATATCCAAGTAATTCATAAGCCGTTTCCAAGGCTTCTTTTTTGAAATAAATAGAAACATAGTGAGAATATTTGACACCTTTACTTGCTAGTTTAATAAAATCAATCATAAACTTAGTATCCAAGTATTCACGTGTCATTTTATTTAATTCATCAATGTCCATATCAAAATTATTGAACTCTGGATTTTGCATCATGTAATAACCTAATGTAAAGAAGTTAGGTTTTTTACGCATTAAAGCTTGATGAACAATTTCTTTTAATTGTTTAAAGGCATCGATTACTTCATTAACATTCATATTCTTTTTAGCAGAACGATTAGTATTTAGTTTAGCGATTATTACCTCTAATTCTTGAGAACTACTCAAAATATATGGATGATAACATAATTTAATTTGTTTTAAATAATGAGAAATTTTCTTTCTTAAATCAACCTTTTGATTTTTTGATACTAAGAATAAAGTATCAGTAATATTAAATTCTAGATCAGATGCTTGCGCATATGCTTCATTATAGATATTTTCTAATCTTAATGCTCGTATACAAAATAAATCAAAAATGTTTGCTTTTTCATTAGTATCATTTGCTTTATATTCTTTATTATTTTCATTGGCATAATGAATGTTTGTAACTAAAATATGTAATAAATAGTTAAAATCATTTCTCGCATTTTTTCTACTTGTTTTACCTTTTAGAATCATCGCTTCAGTAAGTTGTTGTCCAACTCTCATAATTGGATTTAAACTTGACATTGGATCTTGGAAGATCATAGCAATTTTATCACCACGAATTTTGTGGAAATCTTCTTCAGATATTTTTAATAAATCTTTTCCATCATAAAGGATTTCTCCACCTTCAACAATAGAGTTACCCGCAAGTATTCCCATGATAGCTTTACTTGTAACAGATTTACCACTACCAGATTCACCAACAATGGCAAAGGTTTCACCTTTCTTCAAATCAAAAGAAATATCACGAACTGCTTTTACAGTTCCAGCTTGTGTTCTAAATGAAATTTGAAGATTTTTTACTTCTAATTTTATATCTGATTTATCTTTTCGATCAGGTTGTTGAGGAAGTGCTTCACGTCCAATTTTACTATAATATGTACGAAAATCATTAGGGTCGTTATTAACATTTACATTTTGTTTTGCCATAACTAATCCTCCGTTCCTCTAAGTGATGGGTTAAATGCATCACGTAATCCATTACCAAATAGGTTAAAACTTAACATCAACAAGCTAATAAACAATGAAGGGAATAATACTACATGTGGGAATGATACTAACTCAGTTGAATTACCTTTCGCAAGTAATGTACCAACACTAATTAAATTACCAGTTTCAAGATTAATAATTCCTAAGTAACTTAAACTTGTTTCAGAGAAGATTACACTTGGAATTACTAATACGCATGATGTAATTAATGTACCTATCGCATTAGGGAAGATATGTTTAAACATAATACGTCCATCACTCGCACCTAATGTTCTTGCAACTAATACATACTCTTGATTCTTGAATCGATAGAATTGCATTCTCGTACGTCCTGCCATTCCGGTCCATCCTGTTAAAAAGAAGGAAATGAACAAGATAATTACATGAGATGCATCTAAATGATATTTTAATAGAGTGATTACAATCATAAATGGAATTGAAGCTAAGATATCAATGATACGTTCAAGAATTAAGTCAATCTTACCACCATAATATCCTTCAATTGCACCGATGATTGCACCAACAAATAGGTTAACACTAGCAACTACAATGGCAAGAATAAAACTAAATCTAGCACCACTTGCAAGACAAGTTAGAATATCTTGACCAGATCCAGTTGTACCAAATACAAAGCAAGGTTCTGTAATACCGTCTTTTAAAATAGCTTGATGATAATAAACATAATAGTCATAGTAACTTACTCTAACATCATAACTTGC
The DNA here is from genome assembly GCA_051872775.1 of Bacilli bacterium. Taxonomy (GTDB): domain Bacteria; phylum Bacillota_I; class Bacilli_A; order ML615J-28; family CAG-313; genus UMGS75. The sequence goes on along the minus strand of JBJEEE010000073.1, from coordinate 15,903 downwards.
ACCATCATTCTTTTTGGCGTAGTTATATAAATATGTATCTGATCCTTCAAGTCTCATTTTAGATGTATAACCATCACTACCATCATATGGTGTGTATTTATTAACAAAATTACCATTTATATCTTTGACAGGTTCATTTTTATCGTCTACTTCATACCAACGAAGTGGATTTTGATTATCATTATTATTAAAATAATATGGTAAAATAACTTGAATATTAGTTTCGTCTTGATACTTTTGTAACGCTTCATATTCAGCAGTAGATAAAGTTATTTTTTTAGCCATTTCTTTAAAATATGAATTTTCTCGAATTTTATATTTATACTTTGTATAAAGTACGGTTTTAATTTCGACAATTTCATATTTGCCATTTTTGATTACTTGATGCCCTGTTTCTTGTTCATATGCTAAATAGTCATTGAAAAGAACACTTGATAAGTCATCTACTTTTTTACATCCATCCCAGAAGTCAATATTTAAAGAACTAAACAATTTACTTTTAGGAAGAATATGATTAAAATCAGGATATTTTGCATCTGTACCATAAGATACTTTATATTTAGAAAAGATAGGGACAAAGATAGCAAATAAAATAAGTAATACGATAATAACAGTAGCCGCGATACTTGCTTTATTCTTACGGAAACGATACCATGCATCTTTTAGATAACTAACAGGTTTAGTATCCAACTTTTTATCGTGTTGGTCACCGCTGTTTGCTCTAAATTGCAATTTCTCTTTTGGAATATTGAAATCTTCAGGTCTCATTATTTCGCCCCCATTCTAATTCTAGGATCGATTGCACCATATGATAGGTCAATTACTAATCCAGCAACTAGTGATATTAATAAATAAAACGATGATAGCAACATAAAGAAATCATAGTCTTGTCTACTAATCGAATCCAAATATAGATTACCTACACCTGGAACCGCGAAGATTCTTTCAATAATTAAAGAACCACTTAATACACTAATAAACTCACCAACAATCATTGGGAAGATTGGAACCATCGCATTTCTTAATGCATGTCTAACGGTTGCTTGTCCCTTTGTTAGACCCTTTGTTCTTGCTAAAAGCATAAATTCACTAGTTAATACTTCCGTAAGTTCTGCTCTAGTATAACGAGCATAACCGGCAATTGAACCAAGTGACATACTTATGATGGCAGGAATCATTGAAACAAACATTCTCCACGATAGCCACGATCCTCCAGCTTCTTCCAGAGATAAAATTCCTAAAGGGAAAAGCTTGAGTTTAAAACATAATATATATAAGATTAACGAACCATATACAAACGATGGCACCGAAATCATAACCATAACACCGGTACTTATGACATGGTCTTGCCACTTATTCTTCTTTAAAGCAGCAAAAATACCAAATGCAATACCAATTGGGATAGCAAATAAGGATGAATAGACATTTATTAGTACTGTAGGTGGAAGTTTATCAACAAATGTATCCCATACGGATTTATAAGTATATATTTGTGTACCTTTACCAAAATCACCATATAGTACTATACGTTTAACATATATAAATAACTGTTCAAGAACAGGTTTATTATATCCACGTTCTTCAAATAATTGTTGAACTTTCATTGGGTCTTCACCAATACCAACATGCATATTTACTGGTAGCATTTTGATTAGAATAAAGCAAATGGTAAAAATTACACAGAAAGTAACAATCATTAAACCTATTCTTTTCAGAATATATTTAAACATGTACATATAAATTCTCTCCTTTCTCCATATTTATTACTTTTATTACAGCAAATTATGGGACAACCTATTACAATTGTCCCATAAGTAAGCATTTACTTGATATTAAATAATTTAGAATTACTTATAATCAATTTGTCCGCCTAATTCACTTACTACTTTTGCCCATTCAGCATCACTATAATTGTAAGTCATATATTTTAGACCACCATAACCCATGAATGTGTTGTATTCATAAGTGATGTAATCAACTTTATAAGAAATTAGACTTGCACCATAGTTGTTATAAAGAGGAACAGAGTAGTAAACTTGAAGAACTTGTTCTTCTAGTGCAGCGATTAATTGTAATCTTAATTCGTTAGAAATTGCAGATGAACTAAAGTCATATTTAGCGCCAGAAGCACCGTTTAAGCAATCATACCAGTCCATTAATGACATTGTATCATGAATATCATTACCTTCTTTATCTTTAACACCAACCATTGTGAATTCCATTTGAACACTTGAAGTATCCCAAGCAGCAGAATACATATAATCAGGTGATAAGTAAGCTAGTAGGAAGTATCCTGGATCCCAAGCAGCGCCTGTCCATCCACCCATACATACATCATATTTACCAGCACGGAAGTCATCTGCCCAAGCAGTAGAGAAGTCTTTAACTTCACATTCTAATCTACCTTCAAGTGGAGTACCTTCAACAAGAGTAGCCCAAGAAGCAGCTAAGAAGTCATATCTTCTTTGTACTGTTTCATTAATTACACCAGTACCAAGTGTTAATACAACTTTATCAGTAGCACTGATTTCACCAGCTGCAAGACATTCATTGTAAGCTTCAGTAACTAATTGACGAGCAAGTTCAAGATTGTAACCAGTGATTGCTTCAACAGCTTTATCTAAATCACCATTGTAATCTTCAACATTAACGCCATAAATATTACATAATACTTGTTTTGCAACATCAGAATTTCTATAAACGCCACCATTAGCTACATCGTAGTAATGCATTGAATTGAATAGACCAAAGCCAGGAAGTGAACTTGTAGTAGTCTTTTGAGTAAATGCAGCTCTATCGATACTTAATGATAATGCTTTTCTAAATTTAACATTTGCAAGAATTACTTTATTAACGCCTTCACTTTGACGTGCTTCTAGAGCAGATTTATCAGATTGAAGTTGTAATGATGCAACGAAATCATCTGGTGTAAAGTAAGCTCTATCACTGTTCTTATAATCTGGAGCAACAGAAACATCGATACCGATTGCTTCGATTTCACCAGCTAAGAATTTTAGCCATGCAGCTGACCATTCAGGAATAGTATTGCAAACGATTCTATCAGTTTGATATAATCCTTCATTTTCTGGCATATTATAACCATACCAGTTTTCATTTCTTTCAAGGATATATTGTTTGTCAACTTGGAATGAAGTTAATCTGTAAGGTCCCCAGCTTGCAGTTGAAGCTACATCACTGTTGTAAGTTGAAGTCCATAGTGATGAACCATATTGAGGTTCAACTTTATTAGCTTCATATTTACTTCTCTTTACAAGAGGAAGATCTGACATATTATATGCAGCTTTATAAGTTAAGTTTCCTTCTTCATCAACTAGATCAAGAGGAAGATCTAAAATTAAAACGATTTGATATTCACTTTCACCAACGAAAATACCAACTTCATCAAAACTAATTTCAGGGAATGTATAGTAAGCAACGAAGAAGTCTAATTCTTCATTTGGTTCAGTTTGCCAGAAAGTGATAATGTCATTCCATACAGCTTTGTATGTTTCATTAGCTTTAATTTCAGCAAATGTTTTACCTTGCATTTCAACAGCAGTTGCAACCCATGCATCTTTATCAGCAGGTCTAATATAATTAGCAGCTAAATATTTAGCTACTATTTCAGCAGTATAAGAATCAGGGAAACCAAAGGCAGATCTAAATGAAGGTTGAGCAGTAACAGTTTCTTCACCAATTTGAACAGTTGGGCCAAGTGTGAAGTATAATTCAGAATCTAATTCTTCAGAATAAACTGCATATGGAGTGTCAGCTGCGAACCAGTCTGCAGATCCAATGTAGTTATAATCTTTAGCTTTGTGAATTACAGTACTACCAACATAGTAAGAGTCTGCACGATAATTCTTGAATGCAGGATCAAGTAATTGTTGCATAGAGTATACGAAGTCTTCAGCTTTAATAGCTGTGCCATCATCCCATTTTAAATCTTCACGAAGTGTGATAGCATATGCACGATTCTTAGCTCCAGCAGGGATTCCCCAACCAGCTTCTTCGCCAGCATATTGAGCAGTTACATCTTCTAATTTTGTAGCTGCGCTATATATAACTTCAAATTCTCCAGGAACGATTTCGCCATTACTATCAAATTTGTAATCAAATTCGAAGAATGAACTACTTATTCTAGACATAATTTGTACGTCATTATTATCTTGGTAAGTTAGAGGATTCCAGTTTGAAGGAGAAACAGCAGTAAAGTCATTATATGTATATACTTTCTTTTCTTCAGGTTTATTACCTTCATCTGGTTTTGTTGTTGTACAGCTAACTACAGCTAATGTAGCGATTGCTGCAACTAAAAACATAAAAAACTTTTTAAATTTCATAAATTATTCTCATCCTTTCTTATAATTTATACGAACATTATATCATATTTATTATAGGAATGCAACTATTTTTTCAAAAAAATCAAATGAAAACGTTTTATGTAAAACATTTTTATATGCTTTTTATTCATATTTTTATCTTTATTTACCTTATTTTTTTCATAAAAAGCAAAAAATTAAAAAAAAGGGAATTTTCTTCCCTTTTTAATAATCGTATTCGTCATCTGGTTCTGTATCAAGGTCTACTTTATTGAAATTAGAAAATGTGTCTATCCCTCTTAATTCTTTTGGTAGAAAAATGGTAATATCTTCATTATTATAACCAACTTGTAATTCACTTTCATTAATTATAATAGGTCTTTTTAAAACACTAGGATTATCAATAATAAATTCTACTAGTTTTTGAACTGACATTGCTTCTGGGTCTAGTTTTTTTTCTTTAAAAACTTTTGATCTTGTTGAAATAATGTCCTCAAATCCATTTTCACTATTTGCAAGCATTTTGTATATATCTTCTTTGCTGAGTTTAATACTGAATATATTTTTTTCAGAATAAGGTATATTATATTGATCAAACCATTTTTTGGCTTTACGACATGATGCACAACTAGGTGTAGTGTAAATTTGTATCACGATGTTCACTCCTTTTTTAGCCAACTGTCTCGCATTGTAATTATACTACATTTTTTTTGCTTTTTCAATACTTTTTTTTAAACTTTTTAAAAATATTTTCTTTTAGTTTGACTTTATGTTTTTTTTGAATATAATAAATAGTAGACAGATGATTAGGAATAGTAAAGTAGTTTTGGTTTATTTAGTGATTGATGAGCAGTGAAAACATCATTAAACTTGCTATTTGAATGGGCCTATGATGTAAAAAGAGGAAATGCTTTTTCGTAATCAATGCGTTAAATGAAAGAGGAAAGTTTTTACTTTTAAATTAAGGTGGTACCACGATTATATTCGTCCTTTTATATAAAAGGACTTTTTTTGTTTAAAGGAGGATAAATTATGAAAACAATTGTTTCAGGTATTCAACCATCTGGTAAAATGACATTAGGTAATTATTTAGGTGCAATAAAAAACTTTGTTGCGTTACAAAACAGCGAAGAGGAACAAGAATTTTTGATTTTTGTTGCTGATTTACATGCAATTACAGTTCCACAAGAGCCTGCTAAATTACGTTCAAATATTCGTTCACTTGTTGCGACTTATCTTGCATGTGGGCTAGATCCAACAAAAGTTACGTTATTTATTCAGTCTGAAGTGGCTGAACATGCTCAAATAGGTTATTTATTACAAACAATAACATACATTGGTGAATTAGAACGAATGACGCAATATAAAGATAAAATGGTTAAACAAACCGCAGGAGTATCTTCCGCTCTTCTTACATATCCAGTATTAATGGCTGGTGATATCTTATTATATAATGCTGATTTTGTCCCTGTAGGAGAAGATCAAAAACAACATTTAGAACTAACTAGAAATCTTGCACAAAGGTTTAATACTCGATTCTCTGATACTTTTAAGATACCAGAACCCCTAATTCCCCAAAACGGAACTGCAAAAATAATGTCATTACAAGAACCTACAAAAAAGATGTCGAAATCCGATCCTATTGATAAGGCATGTATTTTCTTACTTGATGAACCAAACGTCATTAAGAAAAAAATTATGAGTGCAGTTACTGATTTAGATGGAATTATTAAGTATGATCCTGTCAATAAACCTGGCATTTCGAATTTATTAACCATTATGGCTGCAGCTACTGGTAAAACGGTTAGTGAACTTGAACTTGAATTTGCCAATAAAGGTTATGGTGAATTTAAGAGTAAGGTTGCGGAAAGTGTTGTAAGTATGCTTGAACCAATTCAAAAGAAATATTATGAACTTTTAAATAGTGATGAAATTGATAAGATTCTTGATGATGGTAGAGAAAAAGCAAGTTATCTTGCAAACAAAATGTTAAGAAAATTAAAAAAGAAAATGGGACTTGGAAGAAAATAATAGTATTTTAAATTATATATATAATAAAGAAGAGATTCTACATCATATCATGATGTAGAATCTCTTTTGTTTTATTCAACTACTTTACCTGGATTTAAAATATTATTTGGATCAAATACAGCTTTAATTCCTCTCATTAATTGAATTTGTCTTTCTCCAAGTACTTCTTTCATGTATCCTTTTTTAGCAAATCCTATACCATGTTCACCTGATACAAGACCTCCTACTTCTTTTGCATGAGCATATAGTTCATCAAATACCTCTAGTAGAACTTTTTCAAATTCTACTTCTGGCATATTATCTCGGCAAATATAAATATGAAGATTACCATCGCCAGCATGTCCAAATGATGGAATACGTACACGATATTTTTCCGCAATTTTATATGTAAACTTTATGTATTCCGCAATTTCGCTACGTGGAACTACGACATCACATTCATCCATTTGTGTTGTTGATGCTTTGATAGCTTCTAAGAAAGCACCTCTTGCCTTCCATACAGCTTCTTTTCTTTCGTTTGTATCAACTAATAGTACATCTAATGCATTCAATTCATTAAGACAGATTTCAGCAACATCACGATAGTTTGCTTCAAGGTCTTGTTTGTTTTTTCCATCAAACGTTAACAAGATATATGAAGTACTACTAGAATCAGGGAACTTCTTACCTAAAAATTCTTCCGCAAACAAAATAGTATTTCTTTCAAAAAACTCTATTGCGGTTGGATTTGCTTTTGATTTTATTATAGCTGGTACAGCGTCAAGTCCTTTTTCTTGGGTCTCAAATGGAACTAATAAACTTAATGTTTCGTTTGGTTTAGGTATTAGTTTAAGTACCGCTTTAGTGATAATTCCAAGGGTTCCTTCTGAACCAATAATTAAATTTTTAAGTGAATATCCAGTTGAATCTTTTACTACTTTTCTTCCAAACACTTCAATATCACCATTTGGAAGAACAACTTCTAATGATCTAACCCAATCTCTTGTTACTCCATATTTTACCGCACGCATTCCTCCTGCATTAGTGGAAATATTACCACCAATAGTTGCACTCTTTTCTCCTGGGTCAGGAGCATAGAAATAACCTTTTGGTTCTACATAATCATAGATATCCATTAGTAATACGCCTGGTTCAACTGTCAATGTAAGGTTAGCTTCATCTAATTCTAAGATATGATTCATTTTAGTTATATCAATCATAATACCACCATATAGAGGAACACAAGCACCAACAAGACCTGTTCCACTTCCCCTTACAACAACAGGAATAATATGATCATTAGCATATTTCATTACTTTTGATACTTCTTGAGCAGATTTAGCAAAAACGACAACTTCCGGCATATTTTTTACAGTACCAAGTTCATCTTTGCCATAATCTTGTCCAATTTCATCTCCCACCATTATCATTGAAGGAGAAAATATACTTTTTAAAAATTCAATATCGTTATTATCTATTTTCTTATAGTTATTATTCATACTAAAGTAACCCCTTTTCCTTTTTTATATTATTAATGAGCATTGGAACTACTTTGAATACATCTCCAACAATTCCATAATGAGCAACATCAAAGATTGAAGCAGTTGGATCACTATTTACAGCCATAATCATCTCACTACCATTCATACCTGCTGTAAATTGTACAGCACCACTGATACCTAAACATATAATTAATTTTGGTGCAACTGTTTTTCCACTTAATCCAATTTGATATTTGATATCCTTAATACCTGCCTCGACTAATGGTCGTGTTACTGCAACAACACCACCTAAAAGTTCAGCAAGTTCTTCTGCTATTTTGAAGTCTTCTGCTGATTTAAAGGCTCTACCACATGCTACGATTACTTCAGCTTCACTAATATCTACTACTTTTTCTTTTTTCGTTACTTTTAATACATTAATGCCGGTTGACATATCTATTTTAGATACATCCATAAATACTTTTTCTCCATTTGGAGCAACTCTTTGAGGCATTTTAAAAATCTTATATCTAACCGTTGACATTTGTGGGCGATGATTTGGACATACAATTTGTGCCATAACATTTCCACCAAAGGCAGGACGTACTTGAATAAGATCTGTATTTTCTTTCATTCCAAGTCTTGTGCAGTCAGCCGTAAGACCAGTTCTAAAGTGTGCAGCAACCCTTGGTGCTAGACTTCTTCCAAGAAGCGTTCCACCATATAAAACGGTAGTAGGGTGAATTTCTTCAATGAAGTTTTCAACACATTTAGCGTGTAGTTCGACATTAAATTGTTTTAATTGATCATCTTGATATATAAATAATTTATCGACACCGTATGATAAAACTTCATTTGCATATTTATCCACATATTCTTTATCACCAACCAATACAGCATATACAGGATGATTTATAACAGAAGCAAGTTCTTGGGCTTTTCCAATTAATTCAAATGATACAGGATGTACTCCTTCATCATCTACTTCAATATAAACGGAAACGCCACGCCATTTGCTTTTATCAATTTTAGGAGTAGTATCTGCTTCTTCTATTTGTGAAACTAAACCTGCTGGTCCTTTTTTTGCACATAGACCACAGTTTTTACATCCAGCAGTGAAATTCAATACACCATTTTTATATTCTAAGCCGCCAAATGGGCATACTTTCATTACAGCCTCTACTGCTTCTGGTGTGACTTTACTTTGATTAATAATTAACTTTTTCGCCATATTCATGAACCTCCTAGAAATACTTTCCTTCCTTTAAAATATCGGTTAATTGTTTTGTTTGTTCTTCTTCAGTACCTTCTAAAACAATTTTATTAGTATTTCTTGTTGGAGGAAACATTTTTTCTACTTGTGTAGGTGATCCTTTTAGACCATAATGAGTTTCATCATTATCTTCTACGTCCGCAAATGTTATCATAGGTATTTCAACATTTTGCAAATTTCTTCCTCTTTTATATGATGGAAGTCTTGGACTTAAGGTTCCTTTATCAACAGTGATCAAGCATGGGAATTGTACTTCTAATACTTCCACGGTTCGATCCATTGTTACTTTTACAACGATTGATTTTTCCTTAACTTCTATGACTTCATCAACATATGAAACATGAGGAATTCCTAAGTATTCCGCCATTTCTGGTCCTACTTGAGCAGTATCACCATCAGTAGTTTGTTTACCACAAATAATTAAGTCAAAAGCGCCCATTTTTCTAATACCTTGACTTATTGTATATGCAGTTGCAACAACGTCTGCACCACCAAACTTACGGTCAGTAATCAACATACCGCCGTCACATCCCATCCAAAGGGATTCTTGTAAAACCGCTTTTGCGGGTGGAGGTCCCATCGTAATTGTTTTTACCACTGCTTTCGTTTTTTCCTTAATTTGTAGCGCCGTTTCGATACCATATAAATCATATGGATTCATTTTAGTATTATTACCATCTCTAATTAGTACCCCTGTAACTGGATCGATTTTAACATCAGATGAAGCTGGTACTTGTTTAATACATACGACAATATTCATTCTAATTCTCCTCTCCTATAAATTCTTTTATGTTTTCAATTAATTGTTGACGATACATTACTTTTGTATAGCAATGTGGGGCATCAGTTATTTCTACAAAGCGACTGTTTGGATAAAGTTCATGATATTTTCTTCCGTATTCAATAGGTACAGATTGGTCTTTACTTCCATGAACAATTAACACAGGCTTAGTAAACTTTTCAACATCACGATATAAATTAACATTTTTAAAACTATTTTTGAAATTTATATTTAAAAAATATCCACCTAAATCAACATTGCCATCTTCATTAACCGGGTTAACAGTAAATGTGTTGTTTGCATGTTGATCCATACATCCTGCTGGAGAAAGCAGAATCAACTTCTTTATTCTTTGATTTTGCTCATATGACAAATATCCAGCTATTGCGCCACCCATAGAAAAGCCTAATACAATAATTGGTTGATTATTATTTAGTTTATATGCATAATCAATTATGGTTCTAGCTTCTTCTACTTCTGAAGTAAATGTCATATCAACAAAATCACCATCACTATCTCCGCTTCCTAAAAAATCAAAACGAAGACTTGCTACACCAATATTTGTAAGTTCTCTTGAGATTTGTTTAAACATAAATCCATTTTCATTTTTATGTCCTGTATATCCATGAAACATTACCATGAGTTCGCTTTGATGATTTTTAGGTTTAGTTAGTAGTCCTCTTAAGGTTCCTTTTGGTGTCTTTATTTCTTGATATATTACATCATATTGGTTCATTTTGACTCTCCTATAAGCTTTATTGCTTTTCGAATATTTCCTTTTACTTTTTCAAGTGTTTCGTCAATAATGGTTTGATTATCGCAACCCGTAAAGTAATTTATCAATACTTTTTTTACAGTTTTATACTCGGATAGTTTCTCCTTTGCGACTTCTGCATCATATCCTGTTATTTCCGAAATGATGCCTAATTGACGTGCTACAAGTTTCTCGTTTGTAGCTTGAAGATCAATCATCATATTACCATATACTTTACCTAATTTTATAAAAGTTGCCGTTGAAATCATATTGCAAATTAGTTTTTGAGCCGTACCTGATTTCATTCTTGTCGAACCATTTATTACTTCAGCTCCTGTTACTGCTTCAATAGGATAATCAACCATTGATGCAAGTACGGAGTTTTTACTTGTTGTTATACAAGAAGTAGTGGCTCCCACCGCTTTGGCATATTCAATACCACCAATAACATAAGGCGTACGACCACTTGCGGCAATACCAATAACAACATCTTTACTGGATAGATTTACATTTTTTAAATCTTCGATAGCAAAGTCTTTACGATCTTCTGCTCCTTCAACGGCGAAAGTGGTTGCTTTCATACCTCCTGCCATAATACCCATAACAACATCAGGACTAACCCCATATGTAGGCGGACATTCAACCGCATCTAATACTCCAAGTCTTCCACTTGTTCCAGCGCCAATATAGATTAATCTTCCGCCATTTTCGATTTGCGTTACGACTTTATCAACAACTTTCGTTATTTGAGGAATGGCTTCCTCCACCGCATATGCTACCGTTTTATCTTCAGCGTTAATCTTTGTTAATATTTCTGTTGTAGAAAGCAAATCGATATCCATTGTATTTTGATTTCTAGCTTCAGTCGAAATCTTTTTTACATCAACTTCACTCATTATTTCTCCTTCTTTCTTGGTGGATATGTGATATTACCAAGGATGACATCACTTTCAGCTCCTGTCACACATGGTAAATTAGATGGTTCTTTTATATATGTTCTATGACCTAAAACACAAAAACAAAATGCCTCATATGAATCACTTTTTTTATATATTGATACTTTACATTTCAACTTATTCTTAAGTCTATTCATAATAAAACTATTATTTGCACCACCACCAGAAACAATCAATTCATCGATATCACTATAGAATCGTGTTACTGAATCAATTATTACATCCGCAGTATAAGCTGTAATAGTAGCAATTATATTTTGTTTTGGTTCGTTTTTCATCTTTTCAATAATATTCATTACGAAATTATTATTATACTTTTCACGACCAGTGGATTTAGGATATGGTCTTAATATATAGTCATCATTCATTAGTTCATCAAGTACTTGATTATTTACACATCCTAATGATGCCACTGCTCCATTTTCATCAAATGGTTTATGATATAGAATTTGCATTGCTTGATCAATTAATAGATTACCTGGACCATTATCAAATGCAATAACCATATTATTGCTACATTTTTTAGGAATATATGTTACATTACTTACCCCACCAATATTTTGAAAAGCAATGCTTCTTGCTTCGTCTTGGTTTAGCAAATAATTAACAAATGGAACTAATGGAGCACCACAACCTTTAGCCGCCATGTCCATCATTCGGAAATTACTTATCACTTCAACGTTTAAATTATATGCGATAATACTAGGATCACCAATTTGAAGGGTTGAAGAATAATATCCATCCATTTGGTTAGGATTATGCCATATAGTCTGGCCATGCATAGCAATAAAGGAAAGCATTGAACTATCTAAATTAAGATTTGATAATAGTTTTTTAATAGCATCTAAATATACGTATCCTAGTTCAACGTTTAAACTACAGATTTTTTGAACGTTAGATGTATTTAATTTAGAAGCATCTAATATTCTTTGCTTTAGTTCTTCTGAATAAGGAACAAATAAACTATCAATTTCTTTATATCTATATTTGTTTCTTTTGGTAATCTTTACTAAGCTTACATCAACTCCATCAAGTGAGGTTCCACTCATAAGACCTATAGCTAGCATATACTCCTCCTATATTTTATGGTTTTCTTTTGCAATATAATAGACCCCTATTACGGGTGGTTCTTCATCAAAGACGGTTATTGCATTAATATTATTCTTTTTCAAAGTTTCACAGAATGCATCGATAATAGAACTACTTTGATACTGAACAAAACCACCTTTCAATCCTATGACATAGTCGTTTTGTAAAGCAAGTTTATTTATAGCTTTTATGACTTGATTTGCAAGGTTTACTCCTTCTTCTTTTAATAAAGTAATAGCTTCTTGATCTTTTTTGATAGCACATTCTTTAATATACTTTACACATAAAGCGATATCATTTTTAGAATATTCATAAAATAAAGGTTTCAAACCATTAATTCCTTTATTAGATAGATAATCTAAAAATCCCGATTGAAATGTTGTTAGAGGGAGGTTGTTTTCCATTTGATCAATGATATTAATGGCTAAATGATGGACACAAGCATACGCACTTCCTAATTCTCTAATAATATGGCCCCAACCTCCAATCATTACATTTTGATGATGATTTTGGCCATAAATTGCAACTCCCGTTCCCGCAACCACAACAACACCATTTTGATATTTGTTTTTTAAAATTGAATAAAGTGCAACAACAAGATCAGATGTAATCGCTACTTCTACGTTATACTTTTTCGCAATAATCTCTTGATATTTATCGACATCATTTAAGATACTATAAGCACTCAATCCTATATGTATATATGAACAATGATAATTATCATCATTAATATAAACGTTAGAAATAGCCGTAAGTACATTATCCCAAACAACATTTTCTGATACAACAGCAGCTGAACTTGGCCCCGTTTTTGCGTTCTTTAGCACGTTTTTATCCTTATCTAGTGCATATGCTTTAGTGCTAGTTCCTCCCCCATCAATGCCAATTATATAGTCTATCACTTACGTTATACCTCTAAAACAAATTTTTGCCCAGCTTTTAACGCTTCTACAATTGATTTTGTAAGTTCTACTTTACCAATTACATTGACACGCTCATCTTTAGGTAAATCCGTTAAAATAATGTTAATTTCTCCTTTATACCTTAAAAAACCATTATTATCAATAGTAACATAGCCTGGTTTTCTTTCCACAGTGTTAAATTGTTCAATACTATTAACACCACGACTAGATGTCATTCTTAACATTAAATTATTATAGTCTGGTCTAACCGAAAATTCCATATTTATATGATCAATAAACTTTTCTCCTCCTTTAACAAAAGTAAAAGGAAGTAGCAAATGTTCACATTTATGTTTAGCAAGAATCTCTAATTCTTCATCGCTAACATATGCATCACCAAAGGCGATTTCATCTACACCAAGCGATTTTAGTTCTTCTATTGCAAGATTTGTACTCATTTGTCGATGTTTTTCAACTGATGGTAAACCTTGATATAATGGTGGTCTAAATCCAACATGCGATGGAATGAACACTAAAACTGGAATATTGAAACTATGATAGTAATCAATTCTTTGTTTTACAAAATCTATATCATGTCCAGTATAAGGCTTAGGATAAAAATTAAAACTAACCCGAATATTAGTAGTATCTAGACCTAAATCAATAAGTTCTTGAAATCTTCTTTCATCAATCGTAGATGCATTAAGTTCAACTTTATGCTTGTGGTTTTTACTGAATTCGACAATTTCTTGTTTCGTAAAACCATAGTCAAGACGAATTGCATAAGTTTTTGGTGGAACAACAAATTTTTCCATCATTGGTTTTGAAACATCAATAATTACTTTTAAGTTGTTTTCACTTGCGGTAGTAACTAAGTCAGTTAATTCTTGATAATTATTAGATGCTTCATTAATGTGAGCAGATGTAAATAATATTTCGCACCCTTTATCTACGCATTTTTTTAAATATTTAAGATTGTTTTCTTTTGAATAATCTTTTAATCCCGTATAAATTGAAAAGCCAATTTTTATCATATCATTACCTTTAATATAGTAAATATTTCTTTCTTATATTCTCAAACTCTTTCGCATTATCATTTAAAACTTTTAGTTGTTCACTAATATCAGCTGTTTGATTAATAAAATAATCACTTCCTGCTTCAAACTCAAATAGTGATGGACGTCCTTTTACATATGGTGGATTAATTTTGAAGTGTTCCTGATAATGTTTTCTAATATAATCAAGTAGAATAAAACTGCAATTTACACTATTAAAAGTTTTTCGATTGGTAATATGGACATATACACCACCACATAGTTCACCTTGATATTTTGCGAAAGTAGGTGTATAGTATTGAGGTCTAAAATATACTCCCTCAATTTTTAAACTATTTAATTCCTCCGCAAGTTTTTCAGATTTAAACCATGGTGCTCCAATTATTTCAAAAGGAGTTGTGGTTCCACGACCTTCAGAAACATTTGTACCTTCAAAAATACATGTTGCATTATATGCATAGGTTGAAGCAATCGTTGGTTGATTTGGTGTAGGTAGGACCCAAGGAAGACCAGTATCTTCATAATCCATCCATCTTTCCCATCCTGTCATAGGAATTACTTTTAAATCACAATGAATACCATATTCTTCATTAAATAACAAAGCAAGTTCACCCATAGTTAATCCATGTCTTTGTGGCATTTCATAGTATCCAACAAAGGAACGATATTTAGTAACATCTAGTTTATTTCCTTCTACTTTCACGCCATTAATAGGATTTGGTCGATCAAATACAACAAAGGTTTTATTATATTCATGACATGCCATCATACAATAAGCCATTGTATAAATAAAAGTATAATATCTTGAACCGTTATCTTGAATATCAATAGCAATGATATCTACTTTTTCCATGATTTCTTTGGTTGGTTTTTTAGTATCTCCATATAGACTATAAACCGTAATTCCTGTTTCTTCATCTACATAAGTTGATAATTTTTGACCAGCTTGAATGCTTGCACGTACGCCATGTTCAGGGGAAAAGAGAGCAACTAGATTGGTCTTTTCACGTAGAATATCAATACTGGATTTAAAATTACTATCTATTCCGGTTGGATTTGTAATAAGTCCAACTCTTTTTCCTTTAAATATTTCTTGATAATTATCGATATTTTCAATACCTAAAACAACTTTATTCATAAAAATCTTCCTCCGCTTGATGCATAATTTTTTCTAAGTCAATTCTTTCGAATTTTAAATAAACTGGTTTGGTAATTTTTATTCCTAAGAATGTAGGAAGAGAAATACCAAATATAATCCATATTGGAAATAATGCAATACC
>JBJEEE010000072.1:0-31777 GCA_051872775.1 Bacilli bacterium | reverse complement strand
TTTTACAGTTAATTGTACGTAATTATGATATTCAAAAAGGTCAAATCTTAATTGATGGTATAGATATTAGAAAGATTAAGATTAAATCACTTCGTCAAGGAATAGGACAGATGTTACAAGATGTCTTTTTATTCTCTGGTTCAATTGAATCTAATATCAACTTACGTGATGAATCAATTAATGAAGATGATATTATTAAAGCATGTGAATACGTAAATGCAAATTCTTTTATCGATAGATTACCAAATGGTTTAAAGGAAGAAGTACTAGAAGGTGGTGCAAACTTTTCTAGTGGTGAACGCCAATTATTATCATTTGCACGTACGGTTGTTCATCATCCTCAAATTTTAATTCTTGATGAGGCAACCGCAAACATCGATACAGAAACGGAAAAAGTAATTCAAGATTCATTGTTAAAAATGATGAATATTGGGACAATGTTAATTGTTGCTCATCGATTATCGACAATTCAACATGCGGATAACATCATATGTTTACAAAAGGGACAGATTATTGAACAAGGTAATCATCAAACATTGTTGAAGAAAAAAGGTTATTACTACAATCTTTATCGTCTTCAATATCAAGATCAAGAAAAGAATTAACTATAAAAAACTATATTCAATATATGATTAAATCATATGGATATAGTTTTTTTCTTGATAAAATATAGTAAAAGTGCTATAATAGTTTAGATAATAATTTAGAAAGTGGTGAATACAAATGAAAGCTAGTAAAATGTTAATTGCAACTCTTAAAGAAGCACCAAATGAAGCTCAAATTTCAAGTCATATTCTTTTAATTAGAGCTGGAATGATTAGAAAGCTTGTCGCAGGAGTATACAATTATTTACCGCTTGGATTACGTGTGTTAAACAAAATAGAAAACATTATTCGTGAAGAAATGGATGAAAGTGGTGCTCAAGAAATATTGTCTTCAGCAATTCAACCCAAAGAACTATGGGAAGAATCAGGTAGATGGAAAAAATATGGGCCCGAATTAATTCGATTTAGTGATCGTCATGAACGTGAATTTTGTTTAGGTCCAACTCATGAAGAAATATTTACGGATTTAGTTCGAAATGAAATAAAATCCCGTAAAAGTTTACCTATCAATATTTATCAAATTCAAACTAAGTATCGTGATGAACTTCGTCCTCGTTTTGGTTTAATGAGAGGAAGAGAATTTATCATGAAAGATGCATATTCATTTGATTTAGATGAAGCTGGTTTAGAAGTATCATATCAAAATATGTATAAAACTTATGAACGCATCTTTACACGCCTTGGCTTAAAATATAAAATTGTTCTTGCGGATACGGGTGCAATCGGTGGCAATGGGTCACATCAGTTTATGGCTTTAAGTGAAGTAGGCGAAAGCGATATTATATATTGCGACTGTGGATATGCGGCTGATGAAGAAAAAGCAACTTGCATGATTGATTCATATAAGTTTAATGAACTAGAAAAACCACTTGAGAAAGTTGAAACACCTAATCAAAAATCAATTGAAGAAGTTAGTAATTTCTTAGGGGTTAGTCCTAAAGATGTCGTTAAAACGTTAGTTTATCGTGACTTTGCTCATGATCAATTAGTATTAGTTATGGTACGTGGCGATCGTGATGTAAACGAAATTAAAGTAATTAATGCTTTAGATATTGCGGAATACGAACTTGCCCTTGCTTCAAACGAAGACATACAAAAAATTAATTCGGTTGAAGGATTTGTTAGTCCAATCGGTCTTAAGGTTAAAACGTTAATTGATGATGAAGTAGCACAAATGAAGAATGTTATTGTAGGAGCTAATGTTGTTAACTATCATTATATAAATGCTAATTTTGGACGCGACTTTAGTGGTGATGTAGTTGAAATACGTGCGGTCAAAGCAGGTGATTTATGTCCAATATGTGG
The DNA here is from genome assembly GCA_051872775.1 of Bacilli bacterium. Classification (GTDB taxonomy): domain Bacteria; phylum Bacillota_I; class Bacilli_A; order ML615J-28; family CAG-313; genus UMGS75. The sequence goes on along the minus strand of JBJEEE010000072.1, from coordinate 29,867 downwards.
TAAACCATTAAAGATGGAAAAAGGAATCGAAGTAGGTCAAATCTTCAAACTAGGTACTAAGTATTCAGCTCCAATGAATTGTACATACCAAAACGAAAATGGCCAAAACGTACCTATGATTATGGGTTGCTATGGTATTGGTGTTACACGTACTATGGCAAGTATTATTGAACAATATCATGATGAAGCTGGTATTTGTTGGCCTATTAATGTTGCACCATATCACGCTGTTATTGTCCCAATCAATTATAAAGATGAGACAATGAAACAAAAGGCAGATGAACTATACGAAAAGTTAAAAAAAGCACATGTTGAAGTAATTTTAGATGATCGTGATGAAAGACCTGGATTTAAATTTAAAGATTGGGAACTAATCGGTATTCCATTCATTATTACAGTTGGACGTGGCGCAATTAATGGTATGTGCGAATTTAAAGAGCGTATAAATATGGAAAAGAAAGAGATTAGTTTTGATGAAGCTTTTGATATAGTTGTATCAAAAATTAATGAATAAGGGGTTGAATAGATCCCTTTTTTATTTATGTTATATATTTGACTAATTTTGTGGTTTTTAGTATAATAATTAGCGAAGGAGATGATTAAGTTATGGATCCGCTGGTCCCGTTGTTGCATATTCTTGCAAATAACACAAATGGAACAAAAAACATTGTTCCTTATATAATAATTGTTGTTTTGCTAATTTTACTTTCAGCATATTTTAGTATGGCTGAGACTGCCCTTTCATGTTGTAATCGTATTCGAATGAGTGTAAAGGCAGAAAATGGAAGCAAATCTGCAAAATTAGTTTTGAAATTAATTGAAAAATTTGATAAATCATTAATAACTTTATTGATTGGAAATAATGTAGTTAATCTAGCCGCATCTACAATTGCCACTATGGTATTTTTGATTGTATTTAATTATAATGAATCACTTGCATCTGCTGTATCAACTGCTGTTTTAACCCTTATAATCTTTTTTGCGGGAGAGTTAATTCCCAAAAATATTGCAAAAAGTTATCCCGATAAAATAGTTATGATACTTGCATATCCGCTAATTGTTCTTTATTACTTATTTTATCCATTAAGCATTATTTTTTATGGAATAAATAAGTTAATTCAAAAAATATTTAAAGTAAACAATAATGATACGAATTTTACTGAAGATGAGTTTCAAGCTATTGTAGAAACCGTTGAAGAAGAAGGTGGTATCGATGAGGAAGAAAGTGATATCATTCAAGCTGCTGTTGATTTTGGTGATATTAAAGTATCAGACGTATTAACTCCAATCGATAAAATAATTGCTATTGACATTAAAAAGACTTCCCGTAAGGAATTGATGAACTTTTTGTTAGATACAATTTATTCACGTATTCCTGTTTATGATGGCGATAAATCTAATATTATTGGCATTCTTCATGTGCGTAAGTTCTTAAAGAATGTTATGACAACCAAAAGTATATCCGTACGTGCTGCTATTACGGAACCTCTTGTTGTTAGTTCCAATTATAAACTTGATGATATGATTGAGTTTTTCAAGGAAAATAAAAAGCATATGGCTGTAGTCAAAGATGATGAAGGAAAAACAATCGGTATTGTTACGATGGAAGATGTTTTAGAGGAATTGATTGGTGAACAAGGTTTATTAGCTCCTCAAGGAGGTAATAAATAATGGGTAAAGGTGAAATCTTACTATTAATATTAATTGCTATTTTAATAATTCTTTCAGCCTTCTTTTCTTCATGCGAGTTTGCCTATGCCACGGTATCTAAATTTAAATTAAAAAATGATTCAGCCAACAATAATAAAAGAGCCATTAAAGCTTTGAATATTATTGATCATTATTCAAATTATTTATCGACCATCTTAGTTGGTAATAATTTGGTTAACATTTTAGTATCTTCTATTGGTACAATTATAGGTGTCAGAGTTTTTGGTGATGAATTGGGACCACTACTATCAACCATAATCTTAACGGTAGTTATCCTCATATTTGGTGAAATAATTCCTAAAACTTTAGCAAAACGTTTTTGCTACCAATTGTCACTAATCTATACTTCAATTATTCGTTTCTTTCATTTTTTGTTTTTCCCGATTACTTGGTTTGTTAATAAATTCGTTGGACATGTTTTCACTCGTAGTGAACAAGATGAACAACCTACCGCAACCGGTGAGGAACTAATCAAAATAGTCGATGAACTTGAAGAAGAAGGCGTAATTGATGAGGATGATGAAGAATTAATTAAATCAGCCATTGATTTTTGTGATGCTACTGCTCATGAAATCATGATTCCGCGCGTTGATGTTTTTGCCATTGATATTGAGGATGATAAAGATACAATTCTAGCTAATGAATTGATTTACAAGTATTCGCGTGTGCCTGTATATGAAGGAACGATTGATAATATTATTGGTATCTTAAATACCACTGACTTAATAAAGTTAATTCTTACTAAACAAGATATTGATCTTCGTTCAATGTTAATGACGCCAATTTTTGTTCATAAAACTAAACCTATTTCAGGTGTTCTAACTGAGTTAAAAGGTTCTCATGTCCATCTTGCCATTGTTGTTGATGAATTTGGTGGAACAATGGGAATTGTTACAATCGAAGATATCGTGGAAGAATTAATTGGCGATGTGTTTGATGAACTTGATGATGTTTCAAATGATTATCAAGAAATTGATGAAAATACTTACCTTGTTGACGGTGATATGAATATTTATGATTTCTTTGAGTTAGTTGATTATGATGACAAAGATTTTGATTCTGAATATACAACTGTAGGTGGATGGTGTACTGATGTACTTGAGAAGTTCCCTGAAGTTGGTGATAGTTTTAACTTTGAAAATCTAACTTTAACGATTACAGAAGCTGATAAAATGCGAGTAGGTATGGTTAAAGTAGTCATTCATGAAAAAGAAAATGAAGAATAAAGTAAAAAATATCTGCTCTATTTTGAGCAGATATTTTGTTTAAATAATGAAAAGTCTTCACATGAAATAACCCTTGCACCATAGACATTGGTAGATGGTTTAACAAATATGATTTCACATTCGTTAATATACATAACAATTTTACGAGGATGTGGTAATATCACGACAACTTTTTGAGCGTTATCACTAACTTTTAAATTCATAAAAATATTGATATTATTACCCATATAAGTTGAATTTGGTTGTGCTTTACCTAATGAAATGCCTGCGCCAAATTTTATTTCCCAAGTAATCTTATTGTTTATTTGAATATCGGCATCTGCTGGTACGGTTACGAGCTTTATTAAATAAACGATATTATTTATTTTTAAATTATAGTTATAAGAATGATGTTCAGCTTTTGTTAATGTAAAGTTTATTTTATTGTTTAATAGAAATGTTTTAAGTTTATCTTCATAACTACTTTTTAATTTTTGGGGCGATATAATAATAACTAAAAAAATAATAGCAATTAGTATCAATAAAATGATTATGAATATTTTCATTGTTTGGCTCCTTTTTTAATATTTTATTATATTTTATCTTTTTTTGCAACTATTAAACAAAAATCTATTTATTTTTTTGCCTTACTTCATATATTATTAATGGTGATATGTATGATACTTTTAATAGGTAATATGGATAATAGAATAAAGGAATTTATTAAAAATGCTAAATTTACAAAGCGTATGATGATGATTAATAAAATGTGTAATGTAAAAACGATAAAAGAAGATGTTGATGTAATAATTCCTTATGGAATAATAAATCAATTTGGATTAATTTCTAGTACTAATGTTCATTTAGAAGAATTATTAATCAGTTTAGATGTTCGTAAACTTTACTATACTAATCCTTATAATAAACCTATATTGGAACGATTAAAGCAAAAATATCATTTTGATTTAATTTATTTAGAAATTGTTAAAAGTAATAATAGTATAAACTTCGTATTCTAACAACTTGCAAAAAAAAAGAAATTATTGTATAATTAATTCAAGAGGTGATATGAATGGGTTTAAATGAAGTATTAGGATTAATAATTTTAGTCATCGCGATTGGACTATTAATCTCAGAAATTAGAACCAAACAAGCCGGAGATTTAGTTACTAATATTGTGATTACTGCTTTACTTTTGGGCGTTTCTTTATATAATTTAATTACTTTATGTTTTAAAAAAGAATCAGTTATTCTAACAATTTGTTATTTACTTGTTGTTGGTGTTTCCCTTGCATATATGGTTCTATTTATTTTACATTATAAAAAATATCATAATGTTAAGGATGAAGAAAAAGATAATTAGTATTAATTAAACAAGACTTTATGGAGATTTGATATGGCAATAAACATTCAAGAAATCAAAGAAAGACAAAAATATATTCGCAATTTTTCCATTATTGCACATATCGATCATGGAAAAAGTACACTAGCCGATCGTATCCTTGAAAAAACGAAAACCGTAGATATTCGTGAGATGAAAGATCAATTACTTGATTCAATGGATCTAGAAAGAGAACGAGGCATTACAATTAAATTAAATGCGGTTGAACTTACTTATCTAGCCAAAGATGGTCATGAATATTTATTTCATTTAATCGATACTCCCGGACATGTCGATTTTTCTTATGAAGTATCAAGATCGCTTGCATCTTGTGAAGGTGCCGTTTTAGTTGTGGATGCAGCCCAAGGAATTGAAGCCCAAACCCTAGCTAACGTTTATCTTGCGATTGACCACGATTTAGAAATTATTCCTTTAATTAATAAGATTGATCTTCCTTCCGCAAACCCAGAGGAAGTTAAACGAGAAATTGAAGATGTAATTGGTTTAGATGCATCAAATGCGGTTTTAGCAAGTGCTAAAGAGGGGATTGGAATTGAAGATTTACTAGAACGCATTGTTACTGATATCCCTGCGCCAACTGGAGACTTAGAAGCTCCCGTACAAGCCTTAATTTTTGATTCCTTCTATGATCCATATCGAGGCGTTATTCCCTCGATTCGCGTATTTAATGGAATCATTAAAAAAGGTGATCACATCCGAATGATGGCGACTGGCGCAACCTATGAGGTACTTGAATGTGGAGTAAACACGCCTAAAGAAAAAAAGAAAGATTATTTATCATCTGGTGATGTTGGTTGGATTAGTGCTTCCATTAAAGATGTAAGTGACGTTCACGTTGGTGATACGATAACTACGCTTGAGGCCCAAAGTTTTGAGGCTTTACCGGGATATCGTAAACTTAATTCAATGGTTTTTTGTGGCTTATATCCGGTTGAAAGTAATCGCTATGATGATTTAAAAGAAGCACTTGAAAAGTTAAAACTAAATGACGCTTCGCTAATTTTTGAACCTGAAACATCACAAGCTTTAGGTTTTGGTTTTCGTACAGGTTTTTTAGGTTTACTTCATATGGATGTAATTGAAGAAAGACTTGAACGTGAATATAAAATTGAATTAATTGCGACTGCCCCAAGCGTTGAGTATCATGTTTTATTAACAAATGGAGAACGTATAAAAATTGACAATCCAAGTGAACTTCCTGATTTTACCAAGATTAAACAAATCGAAGAACCTTTCGTTAAAGCAACCATAATGGTTTCAAGTGAATATGTAGGTAATGTAATGGAAATATGTCAAAATAAACGTGGTGTATTTGTTGGAATGGATTATATCAATGAAACAAGAGTTACACTTAAATATGATTTACCTTTAACGGAAATCGTCTATGATTTTTTTGATCGCTTAAAATCAACAACGCGTGGTTATGCTTCATTCGATTATGAACTGTCAGATTATCGACCATCTAATTTAGTTAAGATGGATATCCTTTTAAATGGTGATCGCGTTGATGCCTTAAGTGTGATTGTACATCGTGATTTTGCATATGCAAGAGGAAGAACTTTAGTTGAAAAACTACGTAAATTAATTCCCCGTTGTCAGTTTGAAATTCCGGTTCAAGCTGCCGTCAATGGTAAGATTATTGCTAGGGAAAACATTGCTGCTCTTCGTAAAGATGTCCTTGCGAAATGCTATGGTGGTGACGTATCACGTAAAAAGAAACTTCTAGAAAAACAAAAAGAAGGCAAAAAACGAATGAAACAAGTGGGTAGTGTTGAGATACCTCAAGAGGCTTTCTTAGCAGTTTTAAAACTAGATGATTAATATAAATAAATCAAATTCGTTTGAATTATGTCAAAAGAATTTGATTTTTTTCTTTTATTAGTGTATAATAATATCAAGTGGTGAGAACATGATAGGATTATACGTTCACATACCATTTTGTAAACACATTTGTTCTTATTGTGACTTTTATAAAATGGTTGTTAGTAAACAATTACAAAAAAAGACCATTGATTATATTATTAAAGAAATGGATTTACGTAATATTTCACAATATAATTTTTCAACTATTTACATTGGTGGAGGTTCGCCAAGTAGTTTGGATGATGAATTATTCGATTATTTTTTATTCAACCTCGCACAGAGGACTAAAAAAAGTCTTATTAAGGAGTTTTCCATTGAATTTAACCCTGAAGATATAACTTTATCAAAAGTTTTAATTTTAAAAAAATATAATGTAAATCGCATTAGTATTGGGGTACAAAGTTTTAATGAAAAAATTATAAAAAAATTAGGAAGAAATCCTTTTGTAAATAAGATGGAATTAGAAAACAAAATTGCACTTTTAAATCAGGTTGGCATAACCAATATAAATGTTGATCTTATCTATGCTGTTGATGGACAAACCCTTGATATGGTTAATAATGATATTACCCAATTATTAAGTTTAAATATTACCCATCTTTCATGTTATGCTTTAATTTTAGAAGATCATACCATCTTGAATTACCAACATCATCAAGGTCTTTACCATTGTATAAATGATGAATTAGATGAAGCAATGTATGTGTTGATTAATAAAAAATGTCAAGCGGCCGGATTTGAACAATATGAAACTAGTAATTATGCATTAAAAGGCTTTTATTCAAAACATAATTTGCTATATTGGCATAATGAATCTTATTTAGGAATTGGTCCATCAGCTGCATCTCATATCGATAATATACGTTTTACAAATATAGATAAACTTGAAAGTTACTTTAAGGGAATTGATGACAATTCGTTTAACTATAAAGAATATTATGAAGAAACTACCCAAGATATTTTAGAAACTACTTTGATGTTAGGTCTAAGACTTTCTAAAGGGATATCTGAACAAGAGTATTATGAAAAGTGTAAAAAAAATCTTATAGATGCTTTCCCTAAAATTTTAAATTTAATAGATGAAGGATTATTAAAGCGTGAAAATGGTTTTATTTATATTCCTTCAAAATATTCTTATATCGCTAATTATATTATTGTCAAGATAATATCATAAATTTTTGAAAGGAGTAATAGGATTAAGTAATAATGGAAGAATTAGTAATTGAATATGTAGCTTATTTATCTAGTGAAAAGATGAAAAGCAAAAATACTATTGAAGCATATCGAAGTGATATTCTTAATTATTTATATTATTTAGAAAATCATATCGCGATTAAATCTATCAACGATGTCAATACAGAACATATTTTAGATTATCTTAAATATCTGAAAAAATTAGGATATAGTTCTACATCAAGTAGTCGTGAACTAAGTGCACTTAAATCTTTTCATAAATTTTTATATTTGGAGCATTATACAACATCTAATCCGGCTATAACCATAAGTGCTCCTAAAATTGATAAAAAATTACCGACAGTTTTATCCGTAGATGAAGTGATGCGTTTGTTAAATATTTTAAATACTGATACTCCATATAATGCTAGGAATCAAGCGATGATTGAAGTAATGTATGGAACAGGGCTAAGAGTATCCGAACTGGTAAATCTTAAACTAAATGAACTACATTTAACAAGTAAAATGATATCAACAACGGGCAAAGGTTCGAAAGAAAGAATTGTACCGATTAATGATTATGCTTCTAAGATTTTACGTGAATACATTATTAACTATCGACCTTTACTTTTAAAAAAGGGAAAAGACCAATCTTATGTTTTTCTTAATAATTTAGGTGAACCACTCTCAAGACAAAGCTTTTTCTTAATTTTAAAAAGACTAGCAAAGGAAGCAGGAATTGAAAAAGAAATTTCGCCACATACTTTGCGACATTCGTTTGCTACGCATTTATTAGAAAGAGGAACAGATTTGCGTTACATTCAAGAAATGCTTGGTCATGAAGATATTTCAACAACACAAATTTATACGCATTTAAGCAAACAAAAATTAAAAGATGTGTATAGCCATGCACATCCAAGAGGTGATAACAATGAATAATAACTATAAAAAATTTAAAAGAATATTTGTAATAGTAGCTGATTCATTAGGAATTGGGGCAGCTGAAGATGCATCTGATTACAATGATTTAGGTGCTAATACGTTTAAACATATTGCGGAGGGAATGGACTCGTTTAATATACCTAACCTTGAGGCCTTAGGAATTGGTAATATTTGTCCGAATAAAGTAATTCTCCCCCAAAAGACGCCACTGGCTCAAGTGATGCGTTTAAAAGAGATTAGTAAGGGTAAAGATACCTTAACTGGTCATTTTGAAATAATGGGGCTCAAAGTTGATCATCCATTTCCATCGTTTACCGAAACAGGCTTTCCTCAAGAGTTAATTGATAAACTTGAAAAATATAGCGGAAGAAAAATGATTGGAAATGTCGCAGCTAGTGGAACGGAAATTATGAAAGAACTAGGTGAAGAACAACTTAAAACGGGAGCGATGATTATTTACACTTCGGCCGACTCCGTCTTACAGCTTGCCGCAAACGAATCAGTAATTCCTTTAACGGAACTATATGATGTATGTAGTTATGCTCGTAAAATTACAAAAGAAAATCCTGATTGGCAAGTTGGACGTATTATCGCAAGACCTTTTGTTGGCACATCAAAAGACACTTTTGTCCGTACAACCAATCGCCATGATTATGCATTAAAACCATTTGATGAAACAGCACTAAACTTTTTACAAGATGCTGGCTATAAAGTAATTTCGGTGGGAAAAATTTATGATATATTTGATGGATATGGAATTGATGAATCGCATCGCACAACATCTAATCAAAATGGAATGGATATTACAACTTCATTGTTAAAACAAGACTTTACGGGATTATGTTTTACCAATTTAGTTGACTTTGATGCTTTATTTGGACATCGTCGTGATTTACCCGGATATCATCAAGCAATTGAAACATTTGATCTTTGTCTTGGTAAGTTTATGGAACAAATGGAAGAAGATGACCTATTGATGGTGGTGGCAGATCATGGAAACGATCCAATCCATCATGGTACAGATCATACAAGAGAAAATGTTCCTTTGATAATTTATCATAAAAACATAAAAGGTCGAGTTCTTCCTGATCAAGTATCATTTGGGTGTGTTGCGGCGACCATTTGTGATAATTTCATGGTAAAAAAGCCAAAAATAGGAAAATCTTTATTGGAGGAAATTATTTCATAATGCGAGAAGAAAAAATTTTAAAGTTTGATCCAAACATCAATATCGTAAGTTATCGTTGGTTTGAACCAGATATGAAAGTAAAAGGGGTTATCGAAATCTTTCATGGAATGGCCGAAAACATTTTACGTTATGAAGATATGGCTCAAGAATTTGTCAAAAATGGCTTTATGGTTATTGGTCATGACCATGTAGGTCACGGAAAATCAGTAGATTCATATGAAAATGTCGGTAAAATCGAAAACTATGATTTTATGAGTGCTATCATTATGGGAATGAAACTTGTTAGAGATGAATATGCTGAATATTTTGAAAATACTAAACGATGTGCTTTTGCTCACTCGATGGGATCGATGGCAATGCAACGTTATTTACAAAAATATCCAAATGATTTTGATTATGTTGTATTAAGTGGTACCGATATTGGTGGTGGTAAATATCATTTTTGTAAAGCCTTTACTAAACTATTTATCAAAAAAGATAAAATAACTTATTCTAAAACGGTATTAAATCTTACTATGGGTGGGTTTAACAAAAAATTTAAACATGAACATCCGAAGTATGGATGGTTGAGTCGTAACCTAGATAATATCAAGTCATACGAAGAAAATGAATATTGTGGTGCTGATTTTCCAACAAACTACTATTATTCTTTATCTAAAATGATGTGTGAAACGGTTAAGAAAGAAAATTTAAATAAAATAAATCCTAATATTAAGCTATTTATTTATTCGGGTTGTGAAGATCCTGTTAGTTCATATGGTAAATCAATTCTAAAACTTGCTAAAAAATATCAATCACACGGTTTAAATGTTACATATAAAATTATCCCAGATGCCCGTCATGAAGTTCATAATGAAAAAGAAGAGGTCAGAACTAGTTTGATTCATGATTTAATTGAATTTTATTTAAAATAACTTATAATTTCCATATAATAATATAATTAATTATATTTGTCATAAAAACTTGTCTTTAAATAGGCAAGTTTTTTTATTTGTCTAATAGTCTAAATAATGTATTTTAAAGGCTAAAAATGCCATAATTTTACATTTTTATATGAAAAACGTTTAATTATTCGTAAATTTAAAAAGTCCAAAATTATCCTTATTTTAAGTCTTAAAATTGATTTATATATTTTTACTTGTATTTACTGATTATATTTATATAAAACAATAATGTTTAAAAGTCAAAAAAGATATCAAAAATCTATTTTTATAAATGAAATGAATAATCAATCGAATCATATATTTAAATCAAATTTAATGCTAATTTTAGCTTCAATTAATTTATAAAATCTAAAAAAAATAAGTATCCAATTATACATTTAAAAGTAATTATATAAGAGCAGGAATACTAGCAAAGTTGAAAAGAAAAAAATAATTTATTTAATCAGATTATATGATACTCAAATAAAGGTTAACTCTAATTTTATAAAAATCCACTCTTTATTACATTTGTAGCAATGAAAGATCGAATAGCTATAAAAATACCCTTTACTAGAAAAGACGAATAAAAAAAGATGAATAATTATTTAATCAGATTATATGATACTCAAATAAAGGCTAACTCTAATTTTATAAAAAACTATTATTTATTCATTGGTAGTAATGAAAGATCGAATAGCTATAAAAATACCCTTTACTAGAAAAGACGAATAAAAAAAGATGAATAATTATTTAATCAGATTATATGATACTCAAATAAAGGCTAACTCTAATTTTATAAAAAACTATTATTTATTCATTGGTAGTAATGAAAGATCGAATAGCTATAAAAATACCCTTTACTAGAAAAGACGAATAAAAAAAGATGAATAATTATTTAATCAGATTATATGATACTCAAATAAAGGCTAACTCTAATTTTATAAAAAGCTATTATTTATTCATTGGTAGTAATGAATGATCAAATAGCTATAAAAATAGCCTTCATCAGAAAAGATGAAATAAAAAAAGATGAATAATTATTTATTTAAACGATTTAAAAAACTGTGTTTTTATATGTAGAATACTGTATTTATTATTTAATAATATAAGTTATAAACACAGTTATTAACATTGTCATAGTTATTCACACTTAATAACTTTTGATTAAAAAATATGCTTTTTACTTATCTTTTTTATCGGTTAACATAATATATATTATAGGAAGTAAAATATAAATATAATAATAAGCAAATAGAAGGCATTAATTACTTCATCTTTCAAAAAATGAGTAATTATATGCTCATTCGACATATTAATGCCAAATAAACTAGTTCATTTAATTAATTATGAATATGTTTAAAAAGTCATCGTTTTAGCCTTATTTTGCTGTATTTTTTCGATTCTTCTGATGTTGGTGTTTATTTATTCACATAGAGTGTTTTCGATTATTTTACCCCCTTTTTTAAGCCTATTACACTTCTTTAAATATTTATTATTAATATTAGTTTAACAAAGTTTAATTAGAGGTTTTTATATTTAATTTGCTCTATTTTGAATATTTATACATATTATTCGTATCACTTAATAAAAAAACGCAAAAAAAAGACTAGTATTAACTAGTCTGAAATAGTTTAAATGAATAATTACTTAACTTTTATATTTTCATTTGTTCTGAGAAGGGTTTTAAAATATCTTATCAGTAATGTTAAGATTTAATTCTTTTGCTAAAGCATAAGCTTCAATTGTATATTTGTCGTGAAAGGTATTAAACCAATGCGTATCATCGTTAACAATAACGGTTGCGTTTAGTTTTTTTGCAGTTAACCAAAATTCATATTTAGGATATCCATAGGAGATATGTCCATCTGATGATTTATTTATTTTATTCTTTCGAATAGAGTTTCTAATGCCATTGGCGTTTATTTCAAGTAATACATTATTTTCTTTTGCAGCTGTAATAATCTCAATTGCAATTTTTTCACATGTTTCATCCCAATCGCCATAAGCCCAACAAAAGATATCTGGATGAGCAACAATTTTAAAGAATCCTGATTTAATTCCTTCGATTAGTTGATCTTTGTATGCAATTGCTGCTTCTTTAGTTTTAATGTCATATGCGCTAAAATAATTATCGCTATTTGTATCAGTTTTAGGATAATGAAAATAGTGTTCTCCAAGAATTAAATAGTCTAAATCTTCTAAAAACTTTGGATAATATGAAATCATTTCTGGTAAATATTCAATTTCAAGAGCGGATAAAACAGTTATTCCTTCTTCTTCTTTAGCTTGTTTCATTAGAGAAAGATAGATATTATAATATTCATCAAAACTCATTCTTCTTGTAATTATTTTGTTTAATACTTCATCGCAAAGGGGACCATGATCACTGATTCCAATTGTATGGTAATTATACTTTTTCGCAAGTTTAACATAATCTAAAGGTACTCCCTCCGCATGTTTGCATAAGTATATATGATTGTGATAATTACTCCTGATCGTTTGATTCATAATTGCCTCCAAAAATATTACGTGGATCGCTTTCATCTAGTAATTTAATCCATCTCGCACTTCGACCCTTACCTAGTGGCATAATTATACCTTTATCTCTTAATGCAAATAAGGTACGATTAAGGGTTGATTCACTTACCATTGGATGATATTTTCTGATATCTTCTTTTGTGAATGTATTAGGTAACATATAAATAGTTTGTTCAATTCCATCTCGTTTGAACATTCTTTTTTCTTGATTTTTATCTTTAATTTTAATCGTTATCTCGTTATATGCTTTGTTTATGATAGATAGTAATATCGGAATAAAATTGTTCAATTGAAGGGGACTTTTAGGAAAGTTAATATAACATAATTGCATTTCTTGTTCCCATTTTGGTCTTACTTCATCAATATAAGCAAAGAAATCTACATATTTAAGGGGCTTAATTCCAATACGAATTAACATATAGTATAGTGCTAATTCTCCTGCTAATTCATTGTGGTCGGTATATGGTCGCATCAAATCCATAAATAAATAGACTATTAATGATAAATAAATGGCCTCATAGTCTTTTTTGGTTATATGAACATGATATTCATCAATCATATTTTCTAAAATTAAGCGAATACTTGTTTTTTTTAGATCATAGTCATGTGCAAGTAGTTCATTATAAATACGATTAGTAAATTTGTGTGAATTTTTACCAAAAATATGGTTTAAATATTGTAATATATCACTTCCGTTAAAGGTATTGTTTTCAGCATCTTTAATTATATTAGCAATTACTTCTTTTATCCCTTTTACTTTTTTCTCTTCTAAGTTTAATGGAGAGGAATTTTTGATAATTATTAAGCGTAAGCGATTTTCATTTACTTTTAGTTTTAGTCTTCTTGATAGTGTATAAGTAATGTTTTCAATGTTTTTTTCTACAAGAAAGGCTTCTTCTTCATCTAATGTTTGTGAAATTAATTCATTCGAACCAATCATTTTATAAGTATCAAGTAGTTTAACTAAGACATCACTTGGAATGATGTTATTTTTAAGTGCTTCAAAATTATTCATAATATTCACCTTTTTATTACTTATATTATACATAAAATTTTGTTTTTTTGCAAATTTTTAAGTAAAAAAAGATGTCTTAAATCTAGACAAATTATGAATTGTCTAATCTAAAACATCTTTATTTTTTATAGTCCGTTAGGATTTTTCAAACTTTTAAAGGTAAAAGGAACTACTCCCATTGCAATAAAAGCGATTAAAGCATGAAGTATAATTGTTACCCATGTAATATGGGAAACGGAATCTGGAATTAAGCCAACTAAAAAGTAAGCTCCTCCAACAAGTAGAATGCCAATTAAAACACGAAGGAATTTTTTGGTAATACTGACATCATTTTTAAAACGGATAAACTTATTTTCAACACATATTCCTGCTACAAATCCCATTAGTAATCCATATCCTCTTGCAAAATCATGTTCTACTCCTTTTAAAAAGGTAAAAGGTAAAAAAATGATTAAACTAATCAAGTAGATATATTGTTTTTTAATTTTGGTATAATTGAAAAGATAATACATGACAATAGCGTTAATTATACCAAGTAGTAAACCTACAATAACATCACTTGGAAAATGAACGCCTAGATATAATCGTGATATTGGTACTAATATTAAAATGATAACAGTGACAATCCATAACCACTTTTTCTTAAATTGAAGGGCAATACTTGTATATAGGGCACCTGTGTTTTGACTATGACCACTTGGAAAAGATGAACCGGTTGCGGAATCAGATAATTTAGAATCTTTAAGTTTTTGTAAATACTCTTTTCCTTCATATTGAAATGGGCGTTTAAAACTAACAAGTGTCTTAATTACTCCATTCAAACATATTGAAGATAAAATGGTAAATCCAATTCTTTCTCCTTTTTCTTTATCAAAACACCAATAGATAATACCTAATAATGCTATTAGTACGATACTTCCACCGAGTTGGCTGATAAGATAAAAAATAACATTTAAAGCTTTATTTCCAATCTTATAGAACCATTCCATTATCTGCATTTCTAACTGATAAAAAAAGACTAGTTGATACATCAATTCATACCCCCATATTCTTTCTTTAAAATCTTACTCTTTTTGGCAAGTTCGTAAAGTGTTTTTACTTCATAAATGGTAAGAAACCTTACATCTCCTTCTTTCAAATCGTCAATTTTAATATTACCAAATCGTACTCTAGTTAACTTTTTTACTTCATATCCAAGGGTTGCGAACATTTCTTTAACTTGATGATATTTACCTTGGGTAATAATGATACGTACTAAGGAAGATTGATTTTTTCGATCTAAACTTTCTATACTAGCAATAGATGGTAACGTCATTTCTCCATTAATCTTTACGCCTTTTTCTAGTTTAGTTAAATCACTTGATGTTATTATTCCTTTAATTCGAACTAAATATTCTTTTTGAATGCCACTTGATGGCCCAACCATTTGATTCATGAAATCACCATCATTAGTTAAGAGGAGCACTCCTTTCGTATCATAATCTAAGCGTCCAACCGGAAACAAACGATATTCTTCAAATCCTTTTGGCAATATATCAATCACTGTTGTACGATCATGTTCATCACTGCATGATGATATTATACCACAAGGTTTATTCATCGCAACATATATTTTTTGTACTCTTGTTAGAACTATATTATCAACTGTTACTTCGTCTTTAGGACTTACTTTATATCCAAGGGTATCAACTACCACTCCATTAACCTTAACTCTACCTGCTAAAATTAGCTCTTCGGCCTTTCTTCTAGAGGTTATTCCACTCGATGCAATCCGCTTCTGAATTCTTTCCATTATTTCCACCTCAAAATCCCTAATTTGTTTAAGTATATTATACTAAAATCGACATTTTTTTTCAAGCAAATTAATAATATATTTGAGGTATATTTTAAATATTTTTTTAGCCGAAATTTTTAAAGAAGAAATAACAAAAAATAAAGACAAAAATATATGTTAATAAATCGTTTAAAAGACCAATTTTAAGTGCTTTTCCAACGTTTTTCATCTTAATACTACCAAAATAAAGGGCAATTACATAGATGGTTGTATCGTTACATCCTTGAATTATGGAAGAGATTTTTCCAGAAATGGAGTTTACTCCATATGTTTCAAATATTTTAATCATCATAATCATGGCACTACTACTAGATATTGGACGTAGCATAGCTTGTAGATATAGTTCTGGTACAAGGAAATTTTTAGGAATTAAAGTTTTGATAATATCAATAATACCACTATTAATGAAGACATTAATGGCCACTATTATAATTAAAATAGTTGGGAAAATATTTAATACGGTTTTAAAATTATTTTCAACACCACGCATAAAGGCATCATAAGCATTTACTTTTTTTATTAATCCGTAAATTAAAATAAACATAATATAAATAACGATTACAATCATATATTCTTCTTCTTTCGCTTATCAATAGCATAAAAAATACGGTCAAGAATGATAGCTAGGGTTGCTGAAAAAATGGTACCAACAATCATTAAACTAAGCAATGATAAATCATTTTCGCCTTTATATAAGGTTCTTATTCCCATGATGGTTGTCGGAAATAATGTTAATGAACTAACATTAATTAAAATAAATGTAATCATACTTCTGGTTGGTTTATCTGGATGTGGATTTAGTTGTTGTAATTCTGAGAATGCTTTTAATCCAAGGGGGGTTGCGGCTGAACCTAAACCTAGTAGATTAGCAATGATATTTGAACAAATATATTCTAACGCTTTATCGGTTTCTTTTAACTCAGGAAATAGTTTACGTAAAGGTTTAGATAATGCTTTGGTTAAATTTTTTAATAATCCACTTTCAATAGCGATGTTAAAAACGCCACCCCAAAATAGAATTACTAACGCAACATTAAAAAAGATTTCAAAAGCATCATTTGTGGAATTTAAGATGATGTTTCCCATATCATTTATCTTTCCAGTAAAGATACTAATAATTATACCGATGATTATTAGAGCGTTCCAAATACGATTAATCATTTATTTCACCTCTCAAACGCTTAGAGAAGGGTTGTTTATTCCATATATTATTTAATATATTTTTAACAATTGTATTTTCATATAACTCATTTTGCTCTTTCAGAAATACTTTTGCAAAATTTTCATGTAAAGTCCAATCATTATATGCATCAAGTGTTACTACAATAATTTCCGAAACATCTGTTTTAAAGTATGATATTAATGTTCTTCCTGCTTTTTTGGTATACCCGGTTTTACCACCATTTATTAACGGATGATAATGAATTAAGCGATGTTTATGTCGTAAGATAAGCGTTCGATCATCTAGTTTTATATTATGATATTTAGTTTTAAATATTTTACAGAATATATCATTTTTAAGAGCATAACTTGTTATCATTGCCATATCATAGGCAGTTGTTTTATTTTCATTTATTTCATCTAGTCCTGATGGATTTTGAAATAGTGAACTTTTAGCACCAGCAATTTTTGCTGTATCATTCATTAATGTAATAAAGTCTTCTATTTTACCACTATAATGTAAAGCAAGTGCTTGAGCACAGTCATTTCCGGATGATAACATCAATCCATATAATAGATCTTCGATAGAAATGTAATCTCCGACTTTTAAATATATTTTTGATCCATCTTGATTTGCTATATCATTTGTAACATAAACATAATCATCTAAGGGATAATGTTGTAAACAAGATATTGCGGTAAGTATTTTGGTAATTGAAGCAGGATACATGATATTATACGCATTTTTTTCATAAAGTATTTTATTATTTCTATTATCATATACGATACATGATTTTGCGGTAACTTCAAAATTAATGATTATATTTTTATTGATTGTTGAAACATCCGCTTCGCTATATATTTTTACTTTATAAATTGCAACTATGGTTAGTGCATACATAATTAAACTTAAGGCAAATAATAATTTTTGTTTCATGTTATCACCATTACATTATATTCAATTATTTGAAAATTAGAAAGAAAAAATATTAATACTAAAAAAACCTTAAGCGTAATACTTAAGGTTTTATTAATGTAACCATTCATCAACAATTTGAATAATTTGATTAATTGTTTCTTGAAAATTATGATAGTTAACATCAACAATATTAATATTATTTTGATGTCTAAACCATGTTAATTGTCTTTTAGCGTAATGTCTTGTATTTTTTTTGACTTCCATTATAGCAGTTTCTTTTGAAACTATTCCTTCAACATAAGGAATCATCTCTTTTAATCCAATAGCTCCAAGTGCCGTTTTACTTAAATCCAGTTTAATTAAACTTTTAACTTCATCAATGAGACCATCGTTAATCATATCATCAACACGTTTATTAATTCTTTCATATAATACTTCTCGTTCAACATTCAAATAGATTATTTTTGCATCATATAATAATTTATTGTTAAATTCATTTATTATCGCATTGTTTTGTGCAAGTTCGATTGCTCTAATTACGCGTTTACGATTATGGGGATGAATTTTTAGGGTTGCAGTTTCATTTAATTTTTTTAAAATATCATGAAGTTCATCATCGGTAAGATGGTCATATTTGGTTTCATCACTTCTTCCTGTTGTCGAGAAATCATAATCGTAAATAACACTATTTAAATACAAACCACTACCACCAACAATCAATGGAAGTTTATTGTGTTTAGTAAATTCTTCAATTAACTCTCTAACTAATTTTTGGTAAGTAGCTACATTAAACTCTTCGGTGGGATTAATTATATCAAACAAATGATGTTTGATTCCCTCCATTTCTTCTGGCTTAATTTTTGCGGTTAAAATATCCATTCCTCGGTAAACTTGAAAAGCATCGCCATTAATAATTTCGGTATTGAAGTGCTTTGCAACCTCAATCGAGACCTTAGTTTTACCACTTCCAGTAGGCCCTGTAATAATTAATACTTTATTCATATCACATTACTCGCTTAAACATTTTTTCTAGTTCATATTTGGTAAATTTTATGACAGTTGGTCTTCCATGAGGACAAGTAAATGGCATATTGCATTCATCTAGTTTTTTCATTAAAGCATGAACTTCTAACTCTGATATAGCCATATTGGCTTTAATCGATTTTTTGCAACTAAGCATTTTGGCTAGATTATCATACATTTTTCCTTTATCAATCATTCGATCATTAATAACTTCATTAATTATATCACGTAAAAATTCTTCTATTACTTTTTCAGGTATCCAGGTAGGTACTTCTCGTATGATTATTGTAGTTGGACCAAATGCTTCTAAAATAATGCCCATTTGATGGAATTCTTCAGTTTTAGAAATAATCAAATTAATTGTTGATATATTGTATTCTAGTTTGATTGGAATAAGTAATTCAAATGATTCATGCTGATCTTGACTTAATGCTTTACTAATTTTTTCATACATATAGCGTTCCATAGCAGCATGTTGATCAATAAGATATAACGTCTCTTCATATTCCATTAATAAATAGGTTTTTAAAAATTGACCTATATAGACAAAATTTTTAAAAAAGTCATTACTTTTCTCTTTAATAAGGGATTGAACTACAACTTTATCATTAGGATTACTAATTACTGTTGTTTCGAAATTTTCGTTATTCGCTTCAGGTTTTACGTTATTTTCATTTGTAACATTGGCATCATCAAACATTTCCCAAAGCGATTCAGTTGATACTTCTTCATCTTTTTTTGGTTCAATTGTTTCTAGAAGGGTTGAAGTTTGGGTAAATGATGGTTGAAGGTAAGATGATTGTTCATTAATTAATTCTCTCTTGGTAATGGCAACAGCAATAGTTTTCGTAATAAGTTCTCGTAATCGGTATTCATCGGTAAATCTAATTTCCAATTTAGATGGATGAACGTTAACATCAATTAAACTCGGATCACAAAATATTTCTAAAATTGTTATCGGATATTTACCAAGGGGCAAGATGGTTTCGTATGCGTTAGTAATTGCATAGGTTAGATTTAAATTTTTAATTATACGTCCATTTATGATTAAATTAATACCATTACGATTAGAACGATTAATGGCATTTGATGTCGTTAAACCATGAATAGCGTATAAGTCATTTTCACCATCAAAGGGAATCATATTTTTGGCTACTTCAATTCCAAATGTTTCGGATATGATTTCTTCTACTGAATTATCACCGCTTGTTTGTAATATGGTTTTACCATTGTTAATTAATTTAAAAGCGATATCAGGTCGGGCAATTGCTTGACGGTTTAGATAACTAACAATGTGCGATAATTCCACGGGAAGACTAGACAAATGTTTTAGACGGGCTGGTGTATTATAAAATAAATCACATACTTCAATCTTTGTCCCTTTTTTTAATGCGGAAGGAGACTCTTCAATTAAGTTTCCCCCTACATATGAGTAACGATATCCATCGAGATCATTGGTTGATGACGTAATGGTAAGTTTAGAAACGCTAGCAATGGATGGTAGAGCCTCACCTCTAAATCCGAGGGTTGTAATGTTAAATAAATCATTAGGATTAGCTATTTTACTTGTTGCATGTCTTTTTAAAGCAACAGGTATTTCATCTTTAGTCATTCCGTATCCATTATCGGTGATGATTATTTTTTTTAAACCACTATCTTCTAACTCAACAATAATACGAGTTGCCTCTGCATCTAAACTGTTTTCGACTAATTCTTTAACGACACTATTAGGACGTTCAACTACTTCTCCTGCCGCAATTAAATTAGCCATTTCTTCACTTAATTCTAAAATATTTTTCTTAATCATTTTTTATTTCCTCTTTTAATTGTGATAATAAAAGTAGGGCATCTATCGGTTTCATATTATCGACATCTGCATTAAGAAGCTTTGTTTTAAGAAGTTTTAGTGAGGCATCAGTCTTATCAATAATAACTGGTTTTTGATAGTTTTTAATTGAAAGTAAATCTTGATCGTAGTGTTCTTTATTTTCAAGTTTGTCAAGAATATCTTTAGCTCTTAATGTTATCTCTAGGGGAATTTTAGCAAGACTTGCTACATTGATACCGTAGCTTTGGTCTGATGGACCTGCTACAACTTTATGAAGGAAGATTAAATCATCCATGTTTTCTCCCACTTTGGCTTCTACGTGAACATTTTTTAAACAACCTAAACTATTTTCTAAGTTTGTTAATTCATGATAATGGGTTGAAAATAATGTTTTTGCGCATATTTTGTCGTGTAAGTATTCTATGATAGCTTGTGCAAGTGACATTCCATCAAAAGTTGCGGTACCGCGACCAACTTCATCAAAGATGATTAAACTACGTTCAGTTGCATTTTGAATAGCTTCATTAACTTCTAACATTTCTACCATAAAGGTTGATTCGCCATTTGTAATATTGTCACTTGAACCTATACGTGTAAATATTTGGTCAAAGATTGGTAGAACAGCACTTGAGGCAGGAACAAATGATCCAATTTGAGCCATAATAGCGATTAGAGCATTTTGTCGCATATAAGTGCTTTTACCACTCATATTGGGTCCAGTGATTAATAAAACCCGATCATTATTATAAAGATGTAAATCATTTGGAACAAACGAACTTGCATTAAATGCTTCGATGATAGGATGTCTTCCATCCGTTATCTCCATTTCGTTATATAATGAAAACTTAGGACGTACATAATTATTTGCTTTGGCAACTTCACTTAAGGCAAGTAGCATATCTAGTTCGGAAATTTGTTGTGCTAATTTTTGTAACTTATAGATGTTATCTTTACAAATCTCGCGAATCTCATTAAATAACTTGATTTCAAGTTCAATGGATGTTTCACTAGAGCGAAGAATTAAAGCTTCACGTTCTTTTAATTCTTGAGTGATATAACGCTCTGAATTTGCGGTAGTTTGCTTTCTAATATAACCATATTCATCTTTAATTTGTCCAAGATATGATTTGGTTACTTCAATATAATATCCAAATACCCGGTTATATCCTACGCGTAGAGTTTTAATTCCGGTTCTTTCTCTTTCCCGTAATTCTAAATTATTTAAATATTCTTTATTTGTATTGCCAATATTTCTAATGTTATCTAGTTCTTCATTATAACCATTTTTAATAATGTTTCCATCTTTAAGTGTATAAGGAGCATTCTCATCAATAGCTTTAAATAATAAATTATGTAAATCATCATAATTATCAATTTCTAAAGCTTTATTCTTCATAATGCTTCCTTTAAATTTATTCATAATAATTAGAATATTAGGTACAACCGCAAGTGAGTTACGTAATTGCAATAAGTCTTTAGGTGAAAGATTTCCAAAACTAATACGACCGACAATACGCTCTAAATCGTAAATTTCTTGGAATTGTTTTTTTAAATCGTTAGTATGCAAATAATTCTTGTGCATTTCTTCGATAATATCTAGACGTTCATTTATTTTTTTTAAATTAATAAGCGGATAAAGTAAATTCTTTTTTAAGTAACGTGATCCCATTGCTGTTGAACACTTATCAAGAACCACAAATAAATTATTTTTATATCGATTTCCTTTATTTGTTTCTACTATTTCTAAATTTTTAATTGTATTTTCACTTAAATATAAATAGTCTTTAGTCAGATATAACTTGAATGGTTTTAAGTGTACCAATACTCTTTTTTGCGTTTGAATTATATAATATAGCAAACGAGATGCACATGATTTAAACTTAGTTTCTAAATCTGATATTAATGGTTGTAGATATTCATCAATCGTTGTAATATCATTGAATGATACTACAATCCCATAATTTTTTTGGAAAAGTTGTACGTAATTTGAATTAAAAGATGATGATACCACGATTTCTTTAATTGAAAGTTTGGTTAATTCACTGATTACTTGTTCGATATTCTTAAAGTAGGTAATTTTAGTTTCACCGGTTGATAATTCAATCATTCCTAAAATAAATAAATCATCAACTACTTCTAAGCAACCTAGATAACTATTATTTTTTTCATCAAGAAATTCCTCATCAACATTTGTTCCTGGGGTAACAATCTTAACAATATCTCTTTTAACTAATTTTTGTCCATTTGGTTCTTCTAATTGCTCAACTATTGCTACTTTATAGCCGCGCATTGATAACTTTTCAATGTATCCATTAACCGCATGATGAGGTACTCCACACATAGGTACGCGATCATTATTTGTGCCTGCATCACGCGCTGTTAAAACTATTTCTAGTTCACGACTAGCAACTAAGGCATCATTAAAAAACATTTCATAGAAATCACCTAGACGAAAGAAAACGAGTGTATCAGGGTATTTTTCTTTAATCTCCAAGTATTGTCGCATCATTGGCGTATACTGATTTTTGTCAATATTTTCATACATAATAAATCACCTTACTTTTTTACTTGTTGTTATTTTACCATAAAATGAAAAAAAATAGCAAAAAAAAGCGTTTGAGATAAATAATTCATCATTATTTATTTTTCAAACGCTCACAGAACGGTTTAATTCATCGATGTTTTTAACTTGTTTAGTGGGGTACAGATTGAAACAGACAAAATACCACCAACTGCTGCTTCAAACAAACCATTAGTTCCTACAATGACTAAAATAGTAGTCAATAAAATAGAAAAATCCATTCCACATAAGGCAGCATATTGTTTTCCCCATAAAATATAAGTACCGAATAAAACAAGAAATGTATTTGTTAAACTTCCAAGAATGCCAGCAACAGCATAATTTATATAAGATAGTTTACAAAATTTATTGAACCCGATATTTACATATCCCGCAACAACTCCAGTTAATATACGTGGGACAAAACATATAACTAAAGTCCAGTAATTAGTTGGATTTTCACTTAAGCCATTCCAAGGGGTAAAAAGAAGGGCTGATGGATTAGCTGGGTCAATAAAAGTCCAGTAAATAAAACTGAAGGTTCCAGCAACTAACCCAAGGATTCCACCCATTAGTGGTCCGTATACAATACCAATTATTAAAACAGGTATCATTGCTAAAGTTGCAACAACAGGTCCAATTTGAATTGATCCTAAAAATGGAACAAAACAAATGATTGCTTCAATCGCTAAAAAGATTGACAATGTGGCAATCATCACAATTTTTTCTTTACGAGTATTTTTTCTCATGAATAAAATCTCCTTTTTTTTATTAAATTTTTTATTCGTACATCTCGAATTCGTATCCAAGAATGCACACAGTATCGCCATGCTTTACGCCGAGTTTACGTAGTTTTTCATCTACCCCTAGTTTGCGTAGCTTTTGCGCAAATATTCTTACGTTACTCTCATTATTAAAGTCTGTACGATCAAATAGTTTTTTGATGATAGGTCCATCAACATGATAAACACCACTATCATCCCTTGTTATTTCATAATCTTCTGAAGGAGGAGTAAAAGTATACTCAACAACTTCTTCTTGAGATTCTTCTATTTTATTTGTTTTTTTGGCTTCATCTAGTACATCAGCGATTTTATATAGTAAAGTATCTAGATTTTGTTTTGAAATGGCCGATATAGGAATAACGTCAATATGAAGTTTTTCTTCAAATTCTTTCAAATACTTTTCACTACCTGTTAGGTCCATTTTATTAGCAACAACTATCTCAGGACGTTCTAATAATTTTGGATCATATTCACCTAATTCTTTTCTAATTGCAAGATAATCATCAATTGGATTACGACCTTCAATTCCGCTCATATCAACAATATGAACAATAACTCTTGTTCTTTCAATGTGCTTTAAAAATTGAATTCCAAGACCAGCCCCAAGATGTGCACCTTCAATTAAACCTGGTAAATCAGCCATAATAAAACTGCGACCATCTTTAACTCCAACAACTCCTAAATGAGGGTTTAAAGTTGTAAAATGATATTCCGCAATTTTGGGTGTTGCTTTAGATACCATAGTAATCAATGTACTTTTACCAACACTTGGGAAGCCAACTAAACCAACATCAGCAAGTACTTTTAATTCAAGTTGAACCATTAATTCTTCACCTGGTTCACCTTTTTCACATATTTCAGGAGCAGTATTACGTGAATTAGCAAAAGCAGCATTACCTTTTCCGCCTCTTCCACCATGTGCAACGATTACTTCTTGTCCATGTTTAGTGATGTCACCAATAATAACTCCTGTTTCCGCATTAATAATGGTCGTTCCTATTGGAACTTTCGCATATGCATTATCACCATCACGGCCATACATATCTTTTTGCATTCCATTTTGACCATTGGTTGCGCAAATCTTACGAGTGAAACGAAAATCAAGTAATGTTGTTAATCCTTCTTCACCAACTAAAATTACATCGCCACCACGACCACCTTTTCCGCCTGATGGGCCACCCATATTAGCGTATTTTTCATGACGAAAGGCTACAACCCCATTACCACCATTTCCAGCTTTAACATGAATCTTTACACTATCGACAAACATTTTTTACTCCTTTCCCAAAATAAAGAGCACTTGTAAAAACAAGTGCTTATTTTATATCAATTATTCTACTGGATATACGGATACTTGTTTTTTGCTCATACCCTTATGTTCGTATCTAACTATACCATCAATCATGCAAAATAATGTGTCATCCTTACCAATACCTACATTATTACCAGGATGAACTTTTGTACCTCTTTGACGATAAATAATCGAACCGGCAGTAGCGAATTGACCATCAGATAATTTTGCACCTAAACGTTTAGCATGAGAGTCACGACCATTCTTAGTTGAACTAACACCTTTTTTAGATGCGAAGAATTGTAAATTTAATCTTAACATGATGCTACCTCCTATTTTTCAATTTTAACTATTAAATTAGCAGGGTAATTTTCCTCAATGTCTTGTAAAGAATTAATTAAATTTGAAATAATTAATTCAACAAAATCATATGTTGTTTTTTCAATATCAAATTTGATGATTTCAAAATTAATATACCCTTCTTCTTGATTTTCATTAAATCTACATTTATTTCCAAGTAATTTAATAAGTAAATTTAATGAAGTAATTACCGTGGCAGATATACCTGCACAAACTATATCAAAGCCTTCTTCATCATATTCAGCATGTCCACAAATTTCAAATTGTTTAAAACCATGCTTTGAGTATCTAAAAAATGCTTTTGTCATAATTATGCTTCAACTGAATTAATTACAACTTTAGTATAGGCTTGACGATGACCTTGTTTTTTACGATAATTCTTTTTAGCTTTCATTTTGAAAACGATAATTTTTTTGCCTTTACCTTGTTTTAAAATAGTACCAGTAACTTTAGCACCTTCAACAAGTGGTGTACCTATTTTGTCTCCTGCTAAAAGTACTTGATCAAATACAACTGTTTGACCAACTTCACCTTCTAGTTTTTCAACATAGATAACACTATTTTCAGCAACACGATATTGTTTACCGCCAGTGATAAAAATTGCGTACATCTTGTTTACCTCCTTATAAAATTTAAGACACGCCATAATGGTGATTATTAAATAATACTTATTTGTTAACCATTTTTGTGCGGTTGCAGATTTACAACGTATATATTATACATAAAATGATTTTTTTTTGCAAGTAATACGTTCTTTTATTTAATCAATTGATTTAGGTCGTTTTAATTTTCTTACTAGAGTAAATGATTCAAATCCTGATCCAAAAACGGCAAATAAAACTGTCATAACTAGATTAGAGATAAATTCTTTTCTAAAATCATTATTTTCTTTCATAGCTTCTATGAAAGCACTAAAACCAGTCGTAGTTAGATTTAACTCTGTTGTTAAGCTATTAGCAACCATAATATATAATCCAAAAACAAATAAAGATTGCATAACAATTGTAACAACAGCAGCCATAATAATCATCACAAAGTTTTCTTTACCACCCATTTTTTTATACAAAAATATAGAAACGTATAATGATACAATGGAAGAAATTGCGGAAATAAATCCCATAATATTAAAAATGTATGCAACAACTATTCCTACTAAGCTTCCAAGAAATATACCAATTAGTCCTTTTCCATAGTTATTAGGTGCTAATTGAAATTCTTTATTTTCAACTTCTATTTCTTCATTTATATTATGAATGCAATTATTACAAATATCAATTGTAAACTCATTAATCTGACATTTTTTATGCATTGTTTCAACAAATTCATTACCACAAAAAGGACAAGAATTATCACTGTGAGTAATATTTTCATCAATTATAGTAATTATTCTTATGATATTTTCATCTAAGATTCTTACATATTTATTATAGCTAAAACAACTTATTCCCCAAATTATTCCATAATCAACCACTTTGAATTGGGAATTTGGAACTTTTAGATTTTCAATTTGATGGATAATGCTCATCTTAGTGCTATCGGTTGCATAAAAGGAAATACAACCAATTATAGGAAATGTTCCATTGTTATTATTCATAATATCGACGGAAAAATTTACTTCGTAATTATTGATTTTTCCATAGACTCTATTTTCATTTATATTAAAGTTTTTCGAATTAAACCATGTTAATAATTTTTTATTCATTATTTCCTCCAAAACATATAATTTCATTTTCATTTATTGGAGAAGATGAAACTATATTTTATTGATAAATATCTTTTCGTTTTATTTAATAAAGGATAAGATTAGCTATTTTTATTAATCATTCAATAAATAAGTATATTTAGTTATGTTGTTCTTCTAAGCCAACGGATAATTCTTTTTGTTCTTCTACGAATTCATCAGCTTCTCTAACGATAGTTTTAGTAACTTTAATGTTACTCTTGGTTGGAGTATTTATTACAACTTGATCATAACTTAAGTCAATACCATTTGCGACAAATACTTGACGGTATTCACGTAATAAGTCACGTTGAACTTGATATCGGTCTTCCTCAGAACATTGAGCAACTAATCTAACAGAAACATTACTTGATCCGTAAGCTGATACACCTTTATAAAATGGACCTTCAACAATTGCCGGAATTTTTTCTTTCATATTCTGAAGATTATCTTTAAGAAGTTTTTCTACAAATTCCACTGGGACATCATATGGGAATTCGCAATCAACAACCGCAAGAGATAATTCACGTGAAAGGTTAACTACATTTTTAATATCAGAGTTATTAATAATCTTAATATTACCAGCCATATCTAAGACTTTCGTTGCACGAATACCAATTTCTGTAACTGTACCACGGAAATCATCAATAGAAACAATTTCACCTACACTATATTCTTCTTCAAAGATAATGAAGATACCTGCAATGATGTCCGCAATCAATGATTGAGCTCCAAGACCGACAATTAAAGTTAAAACACCAACTGATTCCCAGATTGCGGAAGTATTAACTCCAAAGGCTTTAAGAACAATAAAGATTAATGCAATAGCGGCGCCATATTTAATTAATCCATCTAAAAGCGTAAAGACAGTTTTAGCACGGTTGCTTTTTTCAACAATTTTTTTGAAAATTAAACGAATTAGTTTACTTATAGAAAATACTAAAATAAACAAAAGAATACAATGAAATACTGTTTTCTTATGCATATTCCATGCAGCAGGTAATGCAGTTACATCCCATAAATTCTCCTTTGCCCATATAGAGAATGGATTTAATGGATTTACTAATTCAAAAATAATTCCTAATATAAATAATAGAACAAATGCTGAGAAAAATACTATTCCAACAATGGACCATATTTTTTTTGATAATGTTTTTTTATTAATATTTTTTGACATAATTTCCTCCTAAATTTCTGCCACAATTACTTCAATTGTGTAAGGTCTATATAAATTACCTTTTATTTCAATTTCATTTTTCATTCTATCATATTCTCCTGCATATTCACTATAGAAAATGGTAATTTCGGTAACATTAACAATATCATTTATTGTTAACGCAAATGTTGAATCGGTAGGATTTTCATATAATGTGAATGAAACATCGTTATTATTATAAATAATGCGATTATCTAAATATCCATATGAACCAATTTTTAAATCAATGGTAGTTATTGGTTGATCGTTTGATTGTGCAAGTGTTGCATATGCCTCAAAAGATTCTGAGTTTACTACCCCTGATGGATAATCCATATACATTACATAAGTTACATTATTATAATCCATTAATGTATAGTAATGGAAAATGTACATTTGATCAGGAATATTTTCAATTATTGAATATTTGTCTCTACCAATTGAATCATAGGAATTATTATAGATTGTTCTTCCATTTGATGGATCAACGTCTTCACTACTATAAATAAAGGCGTTGTAGTATATGTTTTCATTGTCACATTCAAAATTAATTAAACGATATAGGTTTATTGTACCATCATCATTATATGTTACTAATGAATCACCAGGATTGCAAGAATACATAGTAATGGTTGCAGCATTATAGATATTATCTGCTTCTTGTTTATTGATATTATAAACAATTGGATTATTCCAATTTGTTCCATTATTATCGATTACTTGAATATTAACATCAATATTTGTGGTGCTTGAAGAAATAGTATTAAAATAAAATTCATCACATAAATCAATTGTTGTATCGGTAGTTAACTGTGAATCACTAATTTTGATTTTATAATTTGATGGGATTTGATAATTGAATTTTATCAAAATTGGTATCGTTGATTCATAGGTAGAATAATCAGCTTTAAATTCAGTAACTTCAAATGAATAATTTAAACTATAAGCTAATTCAGAATATGTGATTGTATGAATTTCATCAATTGATTGATTATCTTTAAATGACAATTCACAAGTAATATTCACGCTTGGAGCTTCTCCTTCAATGCAGTCTAATACAATAGTTCCAGTTGAAGATAAATTATTAACAACTTTAGTATGTTGCTCTCCTCCATTAAGAATATTAAGTGTTAAATATGCGGTAGAATAATCATAAATCATATCACAATTATATGTTATTTCAAAATAATTATTATTAAAAGTTGCTTGTTCACTTAGACTTAAATGTGGT